>NZ_DATMTE010000292.1:0-10404 GCF_035564935.1 Chitinophaga sp.
TGAAGCGGGTAAGGGCTCCCAGAAGGTCGATGTCTATTTAAAATAATTCACTAAAAATAGCAAGGGCATTATTAATCCATACCGGTTAATAATGCCCTTGTTTTATAAAACGGTTAACCTAGAATCCTCTTGGTCTCATTCCACCACGGCCGCCCGGTGGGAATCCCATACGGCCGCCCCTTTCTCCCCTGCCGTTATTGCCACCAAACTTGTTCAGGAAATAGGTGAAGCTTACCATGAAATATTGCTGTAATACATTGCTCTGCACATCCTGGATGTAGTTATCTGCTACGGTGCGGGATACACTGATATACTGTCTTAACAGATCAAAGCCCTGGATCTTGATCATCCCCTGTTTTTTGGGAAACACATACTTTGAAACATTTGCATTCCACATGGTGGAAGTAAGGTTATAGCCTGCCTGCCTGCCGCGGTTCATGGTACAGGTAATATCGCTGCCTATCATGAAACCCAGTGGCAGATTAACGTTGAAATCTGTATTGATGTTGTAATCCAGGTAACGGGTATCGCTTGCACCGGCGCTGGCCTGTGAGTAGTTGGTGGCGTTGTAATTGATACTGCCGCCCAGTGAAATATCAAAAAGTTCTTTGTACATGTAGCTCACGTTGGCCGATTGCGACAGCTGAAATGTATTGGTGCTGCTGTTTCTGCCATTGCTCACAATCACATCTTTACTATAACCCACAGAAGTTCCTGTGTTCAGGTTTTGCCCGGGTGTTTTAGACAATGGAAAGGAGTTATGCACCATACCAGACACATTGAAATTGCCGTTTACGTTTACTGGTCTTACGGTTTGTTTACCGGTTTCCGGATCCAGTGTAGTGGCATTGATAATCTTGTTTACCGTGTATCCGCCGTTCAACCTGGCAAACATTCCCCTGAAGGTGATATTGTTAAACGAGTTGTAATTAACGCTAAGGTTGTTGTTGAACGACGGTTTCAGGTCGGGGTTACCCAGTTGGATATACAGCGGGTTGCTGTTGTCCGGAACCGGCGCCAGCTGCTGTACAGAGGGCTGCTGGGTGCTTCCGTTATAGTTTACCCGTAACCGTTTGTTCTTTGAGAAGGTATAATTAAAAGATGCCTGCGGGGAGAAGTTGACCGTGTGTTGTGTGATCAGACTGTCTTTCCCGGTCAGGAAGGAATAGGTGTTGTTGTCCAGGTTATTGAACAGTACATTCAACCCGATGGAGTAATCGTACTTCAGTTTATTGGTTCGTATAGCAAAGCCGGCCTGCTGGTTCAATGTACTGTTGGTAAAGGCATTGCTCAGCGAGTCGTTCATGATGTTATACTCCCCTTTTCCATCATCGTAATCGTAGGTGTATTTAGTACTGGTGCTGTTATATTTTGTGATGCCGTAATTGGCTTCCAGGAAACGATCCCTGCCCAACGGTTCTGTATAGGTAAGGTTTACGCCTTCGTTGCGGCTGTTGGTATTTATCTGGTTGCGTTGGTTAAAATTAACGAGGCTATCGGCGGTAACATAGTTAATGCTGGACTTTACATAGTTTTCCTGGTCGTTATCACTGTTGCTGTAATTGAAATTAACGCTCAGTGTACGGCCCGGTTTCCTGAACCGTTTACGGAACAGCAGGGAGCCGCCATAGTTTTCATTATGGCCCTGGCCATCGTTATAGGTAAGCCCCCTGTTCAGCGTATCCTTATTGGTATTGAGCGACAGGTTGTCTGTAACACTGTAGCTGCTGCCGTTTGTAAGGGAATACGTTGGTGAAAATATCAGTGAATGAAGGGAGTCGATCGTATATTCTATCCTGGCAGCAAAGCGGTTGTTACTGTTATCTGTTTGCGAAGTGGAAGTGGTATTATCGTAGTTGGTAGTGGCATTACCTTCTTTGTCAGTACTGAATGTTTGCTTCGCCGTTTTCTGGTCTCTGTCGTTTTTGGTATCATTAAAGAAGTAGCTGCCATTAACGATAAGGTTTTTGCTGAAGTCCTGGTTGAAGTTGAGGCCGGTGTTCCAGTTACGGGTGATACCACTGTTGTTGCCGCCGCCCAGGGCCATCTGCATACCCCGTCCGCCTCCGCGGCCACCACCTCTTCCGCCGCCGCCACCGGCAGAGCTGAAGCTCATGGCATCCTGCTGGGTGTATCCCATATTGTTAACGTTGTTACCTCCGCCGAGCAGCGACATTTGCTGGTTTTCCCTGAAGCGGTTTAGGCTGAGGGATACGCCATAGCGATCGTCTGTACCGTAGCCGGCGGTGGCGCGGCCAAACAATCCTTTCTTTTTATCTTTTTTGATAGTGATGTTGATCGTTTTTTCTGTTTGTCCGTCGTCGATCTGGGTGAATTGCGCCTGGTCTGATTTACGGTCTATCAGCTGTACTTTATCAATGATGTTAGCCGGAAGATTTTTGGTAGCCAGCTTGGGGTCGTTGCCAAAAAAGGGCTTACCGTCTACCAATACCCTGGTAACGGTTTCCCCCTGGGCGGTAATAGCGCCGTCTTTATCTACCGTAACACCGGGCAGCTTCTTCAAAAGATCTTCCACTACTGCATTTTCACGGGTTTTAAAGGCATCCGCATTAAATTCAAGGGTATCTTTTTTTACTACGATGGGTGGCTTTTCATCCAGTATTTCCACGGCATTGAGGTTTACTCCTTTGAGCACCATCGGGATGTTGCCGAGTGATAATTCCTTATGATCCTGGTTAACCTGTAATGATCTGTTGATGGGTTTATAGCCCAGGAAGCTTACGTACAGCCGGTAGGCGCCATCGGCCACATTTGCCAGTTCAAAGTTGCCTTTGTTGTCTGTCATGGTGGTGGAGGCAACGCTGGAATCTTTTGCATTCAGCAGTACTACCGTAGCAGCCGGCATGGGATCCCTGGAGGTAGAGTCAGTCAGTTGGCCTTTAATCTTTCCTTGTTGAGCCTGGGCTTGCACATGTATAATGCCCAAACCCAGTATCAGCAAGAGTTGTATAAGTTTCTTCATAATAGAAATTAACAGGAAAGGGGAAAGTTAGGATGAAATTTATTTATTGTTGTTGCCGCTTACGTAATTTCTCCATTTCCTGTTTCCTGATTTCCCTCATTTGTTCCTGGCTCACTTTTTCCGCACCGGCAGGGAGGGCAAGATCCGTATCTGTTATGGCTTTCAGGTTAACGCTTTTTGCAGTGAAAGCGCGTCTGGTACCTTCTGCAGAAAGGACTACGGCGTTACTGTCGGGCAATAATCCGTTCACCGGGGAGAAACTGAATGGCAGTTCGGTGGTGTACCAAACGGTGTAGGTATCATCTTTGAGCTGTATGGTGGCCTTTTTGCAGGTATAACCGGCTATCTTTTTTGTTTTGCCGGACGTTTTGTTATTAGCGGTAAAGATGTAATCTTCTTCTGTGTAATAAGTTTTCTTATCATCGCCAAAGGTGCTGAACACCTGCTCATACTTTTTATTAGCCAGGTCTACATACTGGGCATTGAAGCCGCCGCGTCCCATACCCATACCTCCGGGGCGTTGCCCGCGCTGGTTACGGGTAGAGGTATCTCCTCCGGGGCGCTGTCTTCTTCCGCCGAAACCGCCGCCTTCCGGGCGTTCTGTGGTGAGCTTGCCAATGTTGTTGTTAAAGGTGAATACCTGTTTGAAGGTGATAACATCCGGGATTTCGGGTGCATCATCGCCGCCCCGCTGGAAACCGCGCATACGCTCGGGGTCTGTTTTAGCAGTTACTTCATATTCTATTGTACCTGATTGTTGTGCAAACACGGGGCTGGTGGCAGATAGCAGCGTAGCTGCTGCAATGAATAAACGGATAGTTCGGTTCATACCTGATTGATTTTATGCTACAAAAGTGGATCTTCGCTTTCATTTTTTCGGTTAAAAACCTTTATTTACTGTTATTTACTGTTAAGGGCTGTCTGTAAGCGTTAATCTTCCTTATTTACTGTTAATTACTGTTAAGGGATTGTCTTGTTTTCCCTGTGGAATGGATAGTTTTGTAAGGATCTTAAAATCTTTCATGCGACAAAGAATCAGAAATATTCTCATCCTCATGTCTGTCTGTATCCTGGGCATATTTCTGTTCCAGGGGTACTGGCTGTATAATTCTTACAAATTAAGGGAGGAACAGTTCAATAAAGAGATCAATGAATCGCTCCGGATGGCGGTATTCAATAAACAGTTTTCTGATGTACGCCGCTATATCCGTTATTTTGGTAAAGATAAAGACTCGCTGAAGCTGCCCATGCGCGGGCTGGCCAACCAGCTGGAAGAAATAGGGATGCCCAAGGGGCGCCGCTTCAAGGGGCAGCGTTACGACCGCTATCCTGGTCCGCCTCCCAAAGAAGCTTTCCAGGGAGATTCCCCCAGTACGGTATATGTAGACACCCTGGCCAGGCAGATCTCTGAATTTCTCATTACCAGCAACTTACATAACGATAGTACCAATCTTAAAAAACTGGACTCCGTATTCAAAGTGGAGTTGGCCAACCGGCAAATTGCCACGCCCTATGAACTGGATACCTTTCACCTGAACTACAGCGGCTTTGAAAGAGAAACATTCAGGGACAGTATCCGGCGCCGGGAGCCCCGGCAAACGGCCAAGATTCCCTTTAACCCTGCCAGCAACCTGTTTGTACAGGCCATCTTTGAATCGCCCCTGCAGTTTATTTTACAGAAGATGATCTGGACCCTGCTCAGCTCACTGGTATTACTGGTGCTTACTACCCTCAGTTTTATATACATGCTCAGAACCATCCTAAAACAGAAAAAGCTGTCGGAAGTAAAAAATGATTTCATCAATAACATGACGCATGAGCTGAAAACGCCTATTGCTACCGTATCTGCGGCAGTGGAAGCGTTACAGAACTTCAACGCCCTGAACGATCAGCGTAAAACACAAACCTATCTCGATATTTCAAAGAACGAGCTGCAGCGCTTGTCTGACCTTGTGGAAAAAGTATTGCATATTGCCGCCGAGGAAAAAGAAGATATTGAGTTGTTCAGGGAAGAAACAGACCTGAACGAGGTAATTGACAACATTCTTTCGAATCACCAGCTTAAGGCGGGAAAACAGCTACAGGTCCGCTACGATAACAACCTGGCCGGTAAAACAGTGTACGTGGATAAAACCCATTTATCCAACGCGATCAACAACCTGGTGGATAATGCCATTAAATATTCGGGGGAACACGTACAATTGTACCTGCAAACCAGCCTGGAAAATGGTATTTTAAAGATCAGGGTGAAAGATAATGGCGTGGGTATTCCGAAGATATACCAGGGCAGTATTTTTGATAAATTTTTCCGGGTGCCTACCGGTAACCTGCATAATGTGAAAGGATTTGGTCTTGGATTAAGTTATGTACAGAAAATAGTGGCCATGCATGGCGGTTCCATACATGTGCAGAGTGAGCCGGATAAAGGCAGTGAATTTACTATTGTCATCCCTTCTGCTTAACCATATAAAAGAAATTTATGCCCAAAGTATTATTGATAGAAGATGAAGTACAGCTCGGACAAATTGTGAAAGACAGCCTTGAAATGAGGGGGTTCGAAATGTTATATGCAGCCGATGGTAAAGAAGGGCTGCGTATATACCAGCAGGAGCGCCCCGATGTGGTGGTACTGGATATCATGATGCCTAATATGGACGGCTTTTCGGTGACTGCAGAAATCCGTAAGCAGGATAAATTCACGCCTATCATTTTCCTGACGGCCAAGTCCCAAACGGCAGATGTGGTGAAAGGGTTTGAACTGGGCGGAAATGATTACCTGAAAAAGCCTTTCAGCATGGACGAGCTGATTGTGCGGATTACTGCACTGCTGAAACGTTTTGGTGACAACCCCGCGGCCCGTGAAATGGAAGAAGGCGCCGTAACCATTGGCCAATACATCTTCAACTATACCAAGCAAACCCTTGCCAGGAATAATTCCATTGAATTTTTGTCGCACCGCGAAGCCGCCATTTTACGCCGTTTGTACGATAACAAGAATGAAGTGATGGAGCGTAAAGCAGTGCTGCTGGACCTTTGGGGAGATGATAATTTTTTTAATGCCCGCAGTATGGACGTATTTATTACGAAGCTCCGCCGGTACCTGAAAGACGATTCCCGTGTTCAGATAGTAAACATCCGGGGGGTTGGCTATAAGCTCATCTTTTAGTGGCCTACAGTGCATGATTACAACAATATCATAACCACGCATAAACTGGTTTTTAGCCGCCCATAGCCGGGTCGGATTCGAAGGTAATGCGTACCCGGGTGCCGGCTACGGTGTTCTCCGCACCAGGCTGGTCGGAAATTTCAATATTGAATTGTTTATGGTACATATTACGGTAAAGGGTGGCCCTTTCCATGCATATTTCCATGCCCCGTGAATGATGGTTACCACTCTTCAACCCTTCGTGATGATATTGCAGGGCCTGCACTCTTCCGATGCCGTTGTCTGTTATTTCGCAGGTATACAGGTTAGGCGCCAGCTGCATCCACTGCACCTGTAACTGCCGATTCTTCTCCTTATGCATAAGGCCATGCCAGATAGCATTTTCCACGAAAGGTTGTATCAGCATACAGGGTACGTATAACTGCGTTGCAGCAATCCGGGGATCGGTAAAGAGCGTATACTCAAACCCGTTATTGGTGCGTAATTGTTCCAGTTTCAGGTAAAGTTCCAGCATGTCCGTTTCTTCCTGCAACGGGATAAAGTTTTTATCTGCCAGCATTAATACTTTTCTCAGCAAGCCGGCAAACCGTGCAATATATTCCTGGGCCAGCGCGGTTTCTCCCATCATGAGCGTGGTATAAATGCCGTTGAGGCAATTAAACTGGAAATGAGGGTTTACCTGTGACTTGAGGTTTACCAGTTTAAGCTCTGCCAGTTGCTGGTTTAAAAGGAGGGTTGCTTCTTCCTGCTGGTGGTTGTTCCTGATCAAAGCTTCGCTACTGCCTTTGAGAAGAAGGTAACGGGAACGGTAATGGAGGGAAAGGAGAAAAAAAATGACAATGCCGGCTGCAGCCAGTAACAGCATAACAGTGTTTAAAGTGACAGGCATAACCCCCTTGATTTGCTCATGAAAATATACATCATTTCCGGGAAAAAAGGAGCAGCGTGGAAACCTCGCCAGTTTACGCCTAAACGCTTATCTTTGTTGTTTATGGAACAGTTAGTACAGCAAATAGCAGCCTATAAAGAGGAAATAGCGGCTTTTACGCCTGCCGGCGCAGCGGATCTGGAACAGTACCGCATAAAATTCCTGGGTACAAAAGGTATTGTAAAAGCTCTTTTTGGAGAGATGAAACAGGTGCCGAATGACCGTAAGAAAGAATTTGGCCAGATATTAAACGAATTTAAACAACTCGCAGAGGCCCGCTATGAGCAGTTCAGTGACCTGAAAGAGGCTGGTGGTACTGATGCAGGTGATATAGATTATACTTTGCCGGCAGCCCCTCACCGGTTGGGTACCAGGCATCCTATCAGCCTGGTAAGGAATAAGATCATCCGCATTTTTGAGCGGCTGGGCTTTACCATTGCCGAAGGCCCGGAAATTGAGGACGACTGGCACAACTTTACCGCCCTGAACCTCCCGGAGAATCACCCTGCCCGTGATATGCAGGACACGTTCTTTATCAGCAAAAATCCCGACTGGCTGCTGCGTACCCAAACCTCCTCCGCCCAGGTAAGGGTAATGGAAGAAGGCAAACTGCCCATACGCATTATCAGCCCGGGAAGAGTATACCGTAATGAAACCATTTCCGCCCGTGCACATTGCTTCTTCCACCAGGTAGAAGGATTGTATATAGACGAGAACGTTTCTTTCGCAGATCTCAAACAAACACTGTATCACTTTGTTCAGGAAATGTTTGGTGAAAACACCGGTATCCGTTTCCGCCCTTCTTACTTCCCCTTCACGGAACCAAGTGCTGAAATGGATATTGTTTGCTTTATTTGCGGGGGAACCGGTTGTAATGTATGTAAACAAACCGGCTGGGTGGAAATACTCGGTTGCGGAATGGTACATCCAAAAGTACTGGCCAACTGTGGTATTGACCCTGAAAAATATTCAGGTTTCGCCTTCGGAATGGGGATAGAACGCATTACCATGCTAAAATACCAGATCAAAGACCTGCGCCTGTTCTCTGAAAATGACACCCGTTTCCTGGAGCAGTTTGAAGGCGCAGTATAAACATTATTACCAGGCTATCCGGTGTTAACATAAAGGCAGTAAAAAATCAGCTGCACTTATGTAAACACCGGGTGAAAAACCTCAAAAAGTGATTCAAACTATTGCCGTATGCGGCGCGGGCACTATGGGTGCCGGGATTGCGCAGATAGCAGCCTACAGCGGATTTACTACTTTGTTGTTTGATATACGGCAGGAGGGTCTTGACAAGGCTGGTGCACAGATTGAGAAGAGCCTGTCCGCAGCCGTTGAAAAAGGTAAGCTAACCCCTGCAGATAAAGCCGGTGTGCTGCAGCGGCTCCGTTTTACCACCAATATCGGCGACTGTGTGGCCGATGTGATCATAGAAGCTATTGTAGAAAGAATAACCGCCAAAACCGCACTCTTCAACCAGCTGGCAGCTATCAATGCTGCCGGAACCATTTTCGCTTCTAATACGTCTTCCCTGTCTGTTTCTGAAATTGCTTCTGCCGTTGGTGTTCACGCATCAAGGGTGGTGGGTATGCACTTCTTTAATCCCGCACACCTGATGAAGCTGGTAGAAGTAGTAAGTGGAAAAGAAACAGCCCCGGAAGTAGCCGAAGCTATTTATGAGCTGGCCCTGAAAATGGGAAAAGTGCCGGTAAGGGTAAAAGATGCCCCCGGTTTTATTGTGAACAGGGTAGCCAGGCATTATTACCTGGAAGCTATGCATATTGCAGAACAGGGCCTGGCCGACTTCAGCACTATTGACCAGCTGCTGGAAGCAGCCGGGTTTAAAATGGGCCCGTTTGCATTAATGGACCTGATAGGTAATGATATTAACCTCGCAGTAACACAGTCCCTGTACGATGCTTTTGAACATGCCCCCCGCTTTAAACCGAACGTATTGCAGGAACAACGGGTAAAAGAAGGAAAGCTGGGACGTAAAACAGGATTGGGTTTTTACAGGTACGAACAATAACAGGTTTTAGTTATTTTTGAACCTTCTTCAGAAAAAAGAATTTTAGTCTTCATGATTTTAGTAACCGGCGGTACAGGTTTTTTGGGTAGTCATTTAATAAGGGCATTGGTTGCTGCAGGGAAACCTGTGAGAGCACTGTACCGTAAACAACCTTCTCCCCGGTTGCAGGATATTTCAGATAAAATAGAATGGGTACCCGGCGACATCCTGGATGTATGCGCCCTGGAAGATGCCATGAAAGGGGCAACCCAGGTGTATCACTGTGCGGCAGTAGTTTCTTTCCAGGCAGCCGACAAAGACCGGCTCCTTAAAATTAATGTTGAAGGTACCGCCAACGTGGTGAACATGGCGCTGGATGCAGGCGTTAAAAAGTTGTTGTATGTAAGCTCTGTAGCAGCTATCGGAAGGGCAAAACCCGGGGCTGCTGTAAATGAAGAATGTGAGTGGGAAGACAGTAAAAACAATTCCCGCTACAGCATCAGTAAGTTCCAGGGGGAAATGGAAGTATGGAGAGGTGTTGCAGAAGGGTTGGAAGCCGTAGTTGTTAATCCTTCCATTATCCTGGGCGCGGGGTTCTGGGACGATGGTTCAGGATCCCTGCTTAAAAATGCCTGGAAGGAATTTCCATATTATACACAAGGTGTAAACGGGTTTGTGGATGTAGAAGACGTGGTAATTGCCATGATCCGGTTAATGGACAGTAACATTAATGAGCAGCGGTTCATCCTCTCGGCCGGCAACTGGAGCTACCTGCAATTATTTACCACCATGGCACAGGCACTTGGTAAAAAGCCGCCCCATATTGCAGCAAAGCCATGGATGGCGGAAGTGGTTTGGCGGCTTGAAAAGGTGAAAGGGCTCCTCACCGGCAGGCATCCGCTGATTACCAGGGAAACCGCCCATACGGCCCAGCTGAAGGTATACTATGAAAATAATAAGATCCTGGCTGCCTTACCGGGATTTCAGTTCCGGCCACTGGAAGAAACCATCCGTAATATTTCAACCGCCTATCTCCGCGAACGCGGAGTAACCTCCTCTCAGGATTAAAGCGAATTTTGTCTGACTCAGGATTAAACTGATTACCCTGATTTGATTTTTTAGGATTTTATAATGTGATTTTGGGAGATTTAGGCGAAAGTATCCGCTTAAATCTCCCAAAATCATTTTAAATCCAAAGTAATCAAATCAGGGTAATCAGTGTAATCAGTGTAATCCTGAGTCAGACAAAATCCGCTTTAATCCTGAGAGGAGGTTACTCCGCGTTCGCGGAGATAGGCGGTTGAAATATTACGGAT
>NZ_DATMTE010000293.1:0-2426 GCF_035564935.1 Chitinophaga sp.
GTTTTTTACTGCAGGCCATTTGAAAAATAACCAAAGCCACTGCAACGCCTGTCAGTATTACTCTTCTCATCATATCAATAATAGTTTGGATCAAATGCTTTTGCTTTATAAATAGCAGCCCCGCTTACCGTACGGGAACCGGCAGCAGCGCCGGTGGTGGCATTATAAAAATTAACCACGGAAGTGCACCAGTTATTAGACAGCGGACAACCCGAGCTGGGCTGCGTTTCTATGAGTATATTCTGATCCGGCTGACTGCTGACGGATTTTACAAAAGTTCTGAATGCCGCTCCCGGTATAGAATCGAATTTGCCGGTGGAAATATGGAATACGTACACTCCTCCATTGGTGCTGAGCAACAGCTGGTCGGGGTTATTTGGATCGGCAGAAAGGTCGTGGCCCCATGCACTTGGCAAACTTTGATACGTGGTATCTAACCGCAGCTTGGGATTGGTAATGGTCCCCCCGGATCCCGGGGTATTATAAGTGTATTTTCGCAGCTGATTCCCTAAGGCCCAAAGCACCTGGTGCGTGTTATCCCAAAGTACCCCATGAGCGGAGGCGAAATAATACTGCGTATTTACTCCATGATTAGGTGAAGGCTGCGAGGAGGAATAGATACGGATCCATCCCTGCGGCCATTCTTTACCTGCACTCGCTACCACGCAATTGCCATCCGGCAGTATTTCCATGGCATGCAAACTGGTGGTGTCATTAAAACCCATCACCCACAGTTTCTGCCCCTTAGTGCCGGTACCGGTATAGCGGGCAATGGTGGCCAACCTGTAGGAGGTAGCGGTGATCACCTGCGCGGTATTTGCAAACACGGTGTTGTTCCTCACTTTGATGTCGGTAGGCGCCGCCCAGAGCGGAATTTCATTGGTAGCATTGTAAGACAGTGCCGTGCTGGGTTTCCAGCTCCACTTTCTTGTAGTGGCGGTCCAGGAAGCATCCGCAGGATCATACACCTCTATGGTGTTCCCCACTTCGTTGGTAAGCCCCACCCAGCAACAGGTAGCCAGCTCTGTTTTAGCTTTTACCTTTTCTGCTGCTTCGTCTTTAGGTTGCAGCTGTTCTGCCTGCCGGGCGCAGGAAACTACCGTTAAAACCAATACTATCGCCATCCAATTCACACAGGTAGATCGTAAGCAGGTATTGCCTGCTTTCATCATCGTGTTTTGCATGAGAGTAAATTTTTAGTTATCAGTAACCTGGGTTCTGTGTAAGTTTATCGTTGAGCAATATTTCCGCGTTAGGGATCGGAAACAGTAACCGGTCCTGGGTAACAGTATAGCTGCCTGGCTGCAGGTAACTATACTGCGCTTTTTGTTTAACACCAAAGGCATTCATTATGGTGATGGCATTACCGGTACGTACCAGGTCCAGCCAGCGCTTATTTTCAAAAGCCAGTTCCACGCGTCTTTCCTTTAAAATAATAGTTTGTAATGCAGCCTGACCTGTAGCGGTGATGTTATGTAACGCATCTCCAAAGGCTCTTTCCCTCACCATATTCAGGTAAGGCAATGCTTCACCGGATTTACCTTGCTGGTTCAGGCTCTCCGCCAGCAACAACAATACTTCCGAATAGCGGTACACCGGCCAGTCGTCGTTGGTTTGGTTGCCAATAGTATGTGCGTGCAGGTATTTCTTTGGAAAAGGCCGGCCTACTTTGCCCGGAGGCGCTACATAACCTACTGATGACTTAACGGCTGTTGCGGTAAAATCATCTGTGGCATTGAAGGTACCTTCTGCTATAGCAATAGATGCATCCAACCGCTGATCGCCTGTTTCATAGGCGCTGATCAGGTCTTGTGTAGGCGTATTGAAACCGCCAACAGTAGTAACGCTGTTGAAGTTTACACCGGTTACAACGCTGGTATTCACCATGCGCGGCAGAAAGTTGTAAATGGAAGCTTCCGTGCTGGCCTGTGGTACCGCCAACCCGGTATTGAACTGGATCTCAAATATAGATTCCCTGCCATTCTTGTTAGCCAGCTGAAATGCATCGCCATAATTTGAGAACAGGCTGTAACCCATTGCTGTCACCTGTTTTAAGGCGCCTTCAGCGAGATCATATTTTTTCAGGGTAAGATATACATCTCCCAACAGGGTTAGTGCTGCACCTTTGGTAGCGCGACCTGTTTGCGGGAAAGCCGGTACATCCAGCTTAGCCACTGCATCGGTAGCATCAGCAATGATCAGGTCATACACCTCCTGTACGGAAGCACGGGGGATATACGTTTCCTCACGGCTAAGCGGCGCGCGTTTATAAATGGGCACTCCGCCATAAAAACGTACCAGGTCGAAGTACACAAGGGCGCGGATAAATTTCGCCTGGCCCAGGATGGAATTACGGCTGGCATCCGGCAATTTGATGTCATCAATATGATCAATGATCACATTGGCGGCTGATATGGTATTAAAAC
>NZ_DATMTE010000294.1:0-1517 GCF_035564935.1 Chitinophaga sp.
TGCTGCCGGCTAACCGGCAGCATCTTTTTTTATACCTCCACCGGAACGCCGGTTCCCTTTATCCCTCCCCCATTCAAAAAAATCGCGCTATTTTTGCCGCAAATGGGACAAAAAAAATTACAACGATTTGCTGAAATCGAAACCTTCCCCAATGTATTGATATACCCGGAAGGTATGCAGGGAAAATGGAATAAATTCTTCAAGAACAGCCATCCTGTTACATTAGAGCTGGCCTGTGGAAAAGGGGACTATACCCTGGGCATGGCCCGGCTGTTCCCTGAACAGAACTTTTTAGGCGTGGATCTCAAAGGCAACCGCATCTGGAGAGGTGCTAAAACCGCCCTGGAAGAGCCGCTGCCCAACGCTGCCTTTTTACGTACACAAATAGATAAGCTCAGTAATTATTTTGCGCCCGGGGAAATAAAGGACATCTGGATCACTTTCCCGGATCCTTTCCTGCGCAATTCCAAATCAAAGAAAAGATTAACGCATCCCAGGTTCCTGCAGTTGTTTCAGCCGTTGCTGGCGCCGGGAGCCACTATTAACCTGAAAACAGATTCACCGCAGCTGTATGCCTTCACGCAAGAGGTAATTACGGCAGCGGGATGTACATTGATAGAAGACATTCCGGATGTATACGCTTTACCGGAAGTACCACCATTGCTGAAGATCCAGACCTTTTATGAAGGAATGCACCTGGCTGATGGCAGAACGATCCGTTATCTTAAATTTCAATTGCCTGCTGCTCCGTTGAACTGGCAAAGCATTAAACTGCCTTCTGATGAAGCAACCGTTGGTGGAGAAGATTGATTTTTACTATAATGCCCAGGGCTATATGGTATTCACTGAAAAATTTCACCTCAACCGGGGCTTCTGTTGCGGCAACGGCTGTAAGCACTGTCCTTTTGATTATGAAAAAGTACCCGAACCCGAAAGATCAGCACTCCTTGCCCGCCGGCAGGAAGAAGGAAAAAGAGGCCACTGAGCCGGTTTCTTTTTTTGAAACAGTTTTTAAAATTGCACGTACCATACCACGGGGCCGGGTTACCTCCTACGGCGCCATTGCCGATGCTTCCGGTTTAAAGCTTACCGGCCGTATGGTAGGCTGGGCAATGAATGCAGCCGGCAGCGCCAAACCAGCCGTTCCTGCACACCGCGTGGTAAACAGTAAAGGCGAACTAAGCGGGCGGAGTCATTTCGCCACTCCTACCCTGATGCAGGAATTACTGGAACAGGAGGGCATAGCAGTAAAAGAAGATAAGATAGAAAATTTTAAAGCCGTATTTTGGGATCCGGCGCAACCTGCAAAGCCTTTGAAGAAGGGCAGTAAAAAGAAAGCATAACATATTCAGGAAACATCCGGCAGGGTGGAGCACTACTTTTCTATATGACAATACTCAAGCTGAAACTGGATAACGACCAATTGGTAGAGGACTTCTTCGATAGCTCCTACGTTATCGGCATTGCCTCCACCGCGCGGGATTATCAGCTGTGCTGGCATATTAACCGGCAGCTGC
>NZ_DATMTE010000295.1:0-1558 GCF_035564935.1 Chitinophaga sp.
GCCATTATTTTTTATTCTTTATCTTCGCCACCGTTCGTTACCATTCTATGCCAAAGAAGAAGAGAAGAAAAAAGAAACAACAAAAGGGATCCGGCAGTTTAGCCATTATCGTTATATTGATTATCGCTGCATTTGCAGTGACCACCTGTTCACGTAAAATTACCGGGGACAAGCCATCATCTCCTGCAAAAAAATCATCTCACAAAAAAAATACAACAACACGCACCGGTACATTTTTACTGGCGGAAGACTTTGAGACAGGTTCCAAAACAAACTATAACAGCGGCGATGTAGAATTATCCAGTGGTATATGGAAGTTTAAGGATGCCGTAACCGGTAACCTGGAGGAGGATCATAAAACAGGTATGCAGGCATTGCGTATACGTGGTAATGGTATGGCCAGGATGAAATTTGATATAGCTGCAAAAGGAACGGTAACGGTTACACTGAAATATGCCGGTTATGGAACCGGTAAAGCAGGCACCTGGGAACTATGGGCGTCAGTGAATCGCGGACAAAGTTATTTTCGTGCGGGCGATCCCGTTAGTGTTACCTCCGGCGTGCTCAAAACCGCCACGTTTACAGCAAAGAGCACAGGTACTATCCGTTTTGATATCCGCAAAACAGACGGCGGTAACAGCCGGCTCAATTTTGATGTATTCCGGGTAACTGCGGGGGGGGAAGAAACGCCGGTCAAACCGGTAGAAAAGCCTGCAGGCGGCGATGATGACAACATGTTGCTGGGAAACCCCAGTGATGCCGGTGAATCGCTGGTGATGGCCAATAATTACCTGATGGATAAGGGATATTATGTGTTGTCGTATAACCGTGATAAAGGAGCGCCCAACTGGGTTTCCTGGCATGTATCGCGTAAGGATATCGGGAAAATGTCGAGAGCCAATGATTTCCGGCCGGATGCCGATATTCCGGGCAACTGGTACCAGGTATCCCAAACCAGTTATATGGGCAGTGGTTTCGACAGGGGGCATAATTGTCCGTCGGGCGACCGCACCGCTACCCGTGCAGCCAATGAATCCACTTTCCTCATGACCAACATGATTCCCCAGGCGCCTAATCATAACCAGCATTTATGGAAAAACCTGGAAGAATATACCCGGGAGCTGGTAATGAAAGGCAACGAGGTATACGTGATCATGGGAAGCTATGGGAGCGGAGGCACCGGCAGTAAGGGCCTGGCCAAAACAATAGACGGTCGTAAAATTACGGTGCCGGATCATATATGGAAAATCCTGGTGGTTTTACCAGAGGGGAACAACGACTTGCAGCGTATTAATAAGAACACGCGGATCATTGCAGTGAACACACCAAATAAAAATGACGTTAATGCAAAATGGACTGCCTACCTGACATCTGTAGAGGAGATAGAGAAAGCCACCAGGTATAAGTTACTCGATAAAATACCGCAGGTGGTACGGCAGGAACTGGTGAAAAAGATGGATGCAGGACGGTCCGCAATGTATCGATAAAAAAAATATTATGTTGTTATGGTAATTAAATTATAAATTGCATAAAATTATTATGTTTTTGTAGTTTGTAA
>NZ_DATMTE010000296.1:0-6228 GCF_035564935.1 Chitinophaga sp.
CCTGGGAACTGGAACCCCATAGCTGGAAAAAGGCGGTCATAACTAAAATGGTCTTTAAAAGTTTCATAGCCGTTGTTCTTGGTACTAAAGTACGAAGAGAAGGGGAGCATCCCTCGCACTTCATGGAAAAATGTCGTTTTAACAATGTTAATATTCATATATAAACAGATATGTTTTGCTACATTTCAGAAATATTCCCTTGTTTATCAACCTTTTCTAATATTCAACTTTTTATCTGTAGCATTTAATCATTATTTTTGGCACCTAAAACGTTGTGTTTTGAAAACCATACTAAACGGCAGGCAAATGGCTATTACGATAGACAGGCTTTGTCATCAGTTGATAGAAAATCATTTAAAGTTTGAGCAGACTGTGCTGATAGGATTACAGCCAAGGGGTATTTATTTATCCGGCAGGATTCATCAAACCCTGCTTAAATTAATACCAGGTGCGCATATCGACTACGGTAAGCTGGATATCACTTTTTACCGCGACGATTTTAACCAGAGCAAAACCCTGCATGTACCGAGTGAAACCAGTATTGATTTTTCCATAGAAAATAAAAAGGTAGTGCTGATTGATGATGTGTTGTATACGGGCCGTACTATCCGTTCTGCGCTGGATGCAATGCTCGACTTTGGCCGGCCTGCTTCCGTAGAGTTGCTTACGCTGATAGACCGCCGCTTCAGCAGGCAGCTGCCCATTCAGCCGGACTATACCGGGCGCACCATCGATGCCCTTATTTCACAGAAAGTAAGGGTATTGTGGAACGAAAGAGATGGTAAAGACGAAGTAGTTCTGATCGATTAATACGAATCCGGATTTCAGAATTCAGATTTCACCCTTTATATTTGCACATTAATGTCACTTTCTGTAAAACACTTACTCGGAATTCGCGATCTGCAGCGCCAGGATATAGAGCTTATTTTTCAAACAGCCGACCAGTTTAAGGAGGTTTTACAAAGGCCTATTAAAAAGGTGCCTACGCTACGCGATACAACAATTGTCAATTTATTTTTTGAGAACTCTACCCGCACACGCATCTCTTTTGAGTTAGCGGAAAAACGCCTGGGTGCAGATACAGTTAACTTTTCTGCCTCGGGATCGTCTGTATCCAAAGGAGAAACGCTGATAGACACGGTGAACAACATCCTGTCCATGAAAGTGGATATGGTAGTGATGCGCCACTCTGCCAGCGGCGCCCCGCATTTCCTGGCAAAGCACATTAATGTGCCCATCCTCAATGCCGGCGATGGGATCAATGAGCATCCCACACAGGCATTGCTTGATGCGTTCTCTATCCGGGAACGGCTTGGCAATGTGGAAGGGAAAAAGATCGCCATCTGCGGCGATATCATGCACTCCAGGGTAGCCCTCTCCAACATCTATTGCCTTAAAAAACTGGGTGCAGAAGTAACGGTGGTAGGCCCGCCTACACTCATACCAAAATACATGGCCGCCGCACTCGGCGTAAATGTGAGCTATAATATCCGCGAAGCCCTGCAATGGTGCGATGTGGCCAATGTACTGCGTATCCAGCTGGAAAGGCAGAACACGCCGCTGTTCTCTTCCCTCCGTGAATATTCCCTTGCTTACGGCGTAAACCGGGAACTGCTGGACAGTCTGAATAAAGAAATTGTAATTATGCACCCGGGCCCCATTAACCGTGGTGTGGAAATAAATTCTGATGTGGCCGACTCTGGTCAGTCTATCATTCTTGACCAGGTAGAAAACGGTGTAGCAGTACGTATGGCTGTACTGTACCTGCTGGCAGGAAAGAAATCGGAATAGTCTCCCTGTTGGCTTCTGGGAAATCAGAAGCCAACAGTCAACCCCAGTGTATATGATCTGAAAAACGGATATGCATTCCCGTTATAACCTCCCGCCTGTTCCGGATCATAATATTTAATCTTCATTTTAGTGGTTTCCCAGAGATCTTGTCCTGAGAAGTAAATGCGCAGGTTGCTGATCCATATTTTCCTCAGCCAGCTGGCGGGCAAAGTATAACCTACCTGCAGGTTTTTCAACCTGATATAGGCCCCATTCATGGCCCAGTGGGAGGAAGGCGCGGTGTTCTGCTGATCGTTGAGATACAGCCGCGGGAATAACGCGTGAGGATTTTCAGGGGTCCAATAGTCCTGGTTAATATCCCAGGGTTGCTGCCAGGTACTGGTAAAAGGAAGATTGTACCGGGGGTCCGGCATCACTTTGCGGTTGGCCACGCCCTGGAAGAAAACGGAAACATCAAAACCTTTCCAGGCAAAACCAGCGTCTATGCCGTATGAGAACCGGGGATCGGTACTTCCCAGGTAAACCAGGTCGGCATTATCTATTTTATGATCGCCGTTGATATCTTTATAGCGCAGGTCGCCGGGACCGGTATTTTCGTGCTGGAATGCGTGCTGGCTCACTTCATCAGCCGATTTGAAATAGCCGTCGGACTCATAGCCGAACAGGGAAGAGTAGGGATACCCGGCAATGCCCTGGTTCCAGCCTGGCTGGGGAGTCACATTATCATTTTTCAGCACTTTATTCCGGTTATAAAAGAGGTTACCGTTGATATACCAGGTAAAAGGTCCTTTGTCGTCGCGCCAGCCTATATTTATTTCCCAGCCCCATGATTTCATTTCACCACGGTGAAAATCAATTGGCCAGGCGCCGTCTGTAGATGCAGTGAGTACCGGGATCTGCATATCCCGGTTATGCTTAACAAAATAGTCGGCTGCCAGGGTGAGCCTGCCCCTGAATAAAGTGGCATCCCAGCCATAGTTATTGGTAGAGATATTTTCCCATCCCTGTGCCTGGATAATGGGGTTCTTATACACAAAAGGCAGCAAATTCGAAGGAGGATTAAAACTGAAAGTTTGCAGGCGTTCATCGTTGGGGATGCTGTTCCAGCTGTTCACATTCCCCAATCTGCCCCATGACCACCTCAGTTTGAACTCATTAAAAAAAGGCAACGCACGGTTGAACCAGGTTTCATTGTTCAGTCGCCATCCGGCAGAGAAAGAAGGGAATACCTGCCATTGATCACCACCGGCAAACGAGGTACTGTACTGCGATAAGCGCGACCCGATGAGGTTTGCTTCCACCAGGTAACGATTATCATAGTTGTAGCTCATCTTGCCAAATACAGAGAGCAAAGAACCACTGGCGCCCAGCAGCTGCGTGTATGCGGGGCCGTTATTGAAGTGGTTGGTATTGATTTCCTCCTGGCTGATATTGTAAGAGGCTGCTGTATTTTGCGTGGTATTGTATGCTTCCTGCGTAGCGCCGCCGAGGAGGTGAATATTGTTTTTTTCCTTCTTCACATCATAGTCGGCCAGTAGTTGCAGGTTGCCGCCTTTGCTTTCCAGCCGGCTTTTCTGCAGCATGTTATTGGGTTGCAGCAATAAGGCAGTATCCACGCGGTTCCAGAGGGCAATGGTATTGCGGCCCAGGTTGTCCTGCAATGTATGTTTCTGCGGACTGTAAATCAACCGTAACGTAAGCCCTTTGGCAATGCTGTCGGCCCGCAGGGTAAATACGGCATCTATGTAATTATTTTTTTCATCGCGTTCACCGCCATCTTCTAAAATTGCATATCCCGGCGCGCCGCCATAGGCGTAATTACTGGTATTGGGCACAAACACGGGTATATTTCCCGGTCCGCGGTAAATCCCCGCCAGCAAGCCTTTGGGACCCTCCACCGCCTGGCCGGGAGAGAAGGTATTGGTTTGTGCATATGACAACCGTGTTTCTAAACTGAAATGCTTATTGAAGCGGTTGTTCATGTTCACCCTTGCATTCACGCGGTGAGTGCGGTCCGGTCCAACGGCAAATAGCCCCTGTCTTCCGAAATAACCCAGGGATGCGGAGAACTGGTTGGAGCTGTCGCCTCCTTTTACAGATATGTTATAGTTTTCAATACCGGTTTTGCTTTTGGTAAGTACCGGCAAGGCATTGTAGTTATAATAGTATCTATAGAAATCAGGGTTTTGGTAGTCGATGGCATAATGATTCCCCGATTTCATTAAATCTATTTCCACGGGATCCCAGGGTGCCTGCTGCCCTGCATTTTCAGCGGCAGTATTCTGCATCGCGGCCGATTGCCAGGAGGGAAGCCGGTTGGGCAGGCGGATGGGGGTTTCAAAACCGCCAAGGGTATTGAAGTCTACCTTCAGTTTACCCGGTTTCCCGGTGCGGGTGGTAACCAGTACCACGCCGCCTGCGCCACGGGCGCCGTAAATAGAGGCGGCGGCCGCATCTTTCAGGATAGATACAGATTCAATATCATCAGGATTCAATACTGCCAGGGAGCCGGGTACGCCGTCAACGATCACCGGGGTATTGCTACCGGAGGAGGAACCCACACCACGTATCTGGATGTTAAATCCTTCCCGGCCGGGTTGCCCATTACTTCTTGTTACCACCAGGCCGGTGGCGGTTCCCTGTAAAGCGGCCATTACATTGGCTACAGGTCTGCTTCTCAGTCGCACGCCGTCTACCTGGCTGATGGAGCCGGTGATATTGGCGCGTTTTTGCAAACCGTAACCCAGTACTATCAGCTCGTTCAGCTTACGCAGATCGGGTTGCAGCAGTACGGAAATACTCTTCCTGTCTCTCACCGCAATTTCTTTTGTTTCAAAGCCGATCAGGGATACCTGTAGTATGGCCTGCCCGTTGGCCAGGTCTACTTTGAAACTGCCGTTTTCCGTAGTGGCGGTGCCGTTAGTGGTGCCTTTTTCCCGGATGGATACGCCGCTTAAAGGCTCTATCCCGTCTGAAACAGATCCGGTAACTGTCCACTTATTAGGGTTGGGATCCATGTTGGGAGGAGAGGGTTCGTTTGGAGTAATAGCGTTGAGGGGAATTACAATGATCTGTCCGTCTTTTATTTCTACTTTATATTTTGCGGGGGGGAAGATCTTTGGCAATACTTCACCAAGGGAGGCATTATGTACGTGTAAGCTAACGCCTTTGCGGGTTTCCAGTTCCCCGGAGGAGATAGCAAAAGTATATTTGGTTTGTTTTTCTATTTCCCGGATCACCGTTTTCAGGCTGGCATTTGTAAACTGCAGGGAAACCTTTTTGGGAGGGGCATTAGTATGCTGGGCCATAGCTACCGCATTGACCAATACCAGGATAACAATAAAAATAAATTCAGGCACGCATCCAAACCTGGAATTGGAGATACGCGCCTGTAGCAATAATTGCTGAATAAATAAAAGGTCAGGCGCGTATTAGTAGATGTCTACCAGGTCGTTTTTATGCGTAATGTTAATTTGAAGGGTTTTTCTCATAATGTCCAGCACTTCGTCCAAAGACATATTGGGGAAGGTAGCCAGCAGTTTTTTATCAGCCAGTTGCTGATCGCTGATGGTGATCTGTACATTATAAAAATCTTCGAGGGCTTCCGCTACTTCTGTAAGCGGGGTATCGTCAAACGTTAATGTCCGGGTTTTCCAGGCCAGGATGTTATTGTTCTTTTTATGGGTACGGGTATCTATTTCATGGCCGTTACGTTTCAGGGAGGCTTCTACCCCTGGCGTAAGGATCACTTTTTTCTCCCTGCCTTTATAGGCGGCGCTTACTTTCCCGGATTGCACAAATACTTTAACACCGCTATTGGCTGCTTTTACATTGAAAGCGGTGCCTAACACCTGTACTTCTACTTCAGGAGCGTTTACAATGAACGGGAGGGCGTCGTTTTGGGTAACATCAAAAAATGCTTCTCCTTTATCTATTTTAATTTGCCTGTTATCTTTTCCGAATCCACGTGCATAGCGTACCTGGGTATGCGCGTTGAGGTACAGCATAGAGCCGTCGGGTAAGCGAAGACTATCCTGTTGCTGGTTAGTGGCGTAGGTTTTATAGCCTCCGGGGCCCAGCCAGGTCCAGGTGCCGGCAATCAGCAGCACGGCTGCGGCAGCCCACCAGTACCTGCGGTTCATCCTGATCACGCGGGTATTTTTCTTTTGTGCGGGAAGCGCAACAGCTACAGGAACCTTATCCAGCATGGTATCCAGTGCCTGCCATTGTCCCTGGGTATCGAAAGCAGAGGCGGCAGGAAGCGGATCGCCGTGCCACATACCTTTCATATCCAGGAAGATATCCAGGTTACCAGCATCCTGTTGAATCCATTCGTTGAGCTGCGTTTTGTGCTGCTCATTGTCCGGATCTTCCAGGTAACGGATCACTATATCTATGTCTGTTTGATTATTCATGGCTTCTTATTAGTAATACAAC
>NZ_DATMTE010000297.1:0-4242 GCF_035564935.1 Chitinophaga sp.
ATTATATTGAAAAAAAGGTGCAGCAATGACACCGTAAACAGAAGGCGGTTAACGGGTTGTTAATGGCCTGGCTGCGGGTTATTAGAAATTTTCTGCTTACTTTTGTGGATTGCCTTTTTATCAGCTGTTAAGTTTTTTTGATATATCTATTAACCCTTTTGCTGATAATAAAAAGTGGGCAACAACGTATAGTATGTCGCTACCCCATTTGCTAAAATATGTTTACAACAACGGCACTGATGAAGTGATCCGCAGGGGGAAGCGTATTTTTTCTTCCGGGGGCGTTGAACTCATCGAGGCAGACCCGGTGCTGAAAACAGCTACCTTCCGCGTAAAGAGCGACACACATGCCAATTATTACCGTGTTTCCATCAACAAGTATGGAGAAACAACCGGTATGTCCATCCGATGCCAATGCCCTTACAACCTGGGCGACATTTGCCGGCATGAAGCCGCAGCACTGTTCCAGCTCCAGGAAATGCTGGACAAAAATCATTTCGAAAGCTTCGACACACAGTTTGATCAGCAACATACGCTGATTAAAATGAAGTCTATCGATATTAAATCCATTAAGCTGCTCACCTCCGGTACTATACTGGCGCAGGCAGAGGAAATCGCCAAAAAACATCCTGCCAAAATAAACCTGGCCAAAGATGAAAAGGTAGAAGCCGTGCTTACGCTTAATGGGAAAGAGTTTCCGCTGATCATTCAACGGAATGAAGAACGCTTTTTTGATACGCATTGCACCTGCGACGAAACAGAACATGCTTTATGCGTTCACAAAGCAGCGCTGTTCCTGCAACTTTTACAGAAAAACGGCCCGTTCTACTTTGATACCCTCCGCAACTGGGACAAGGAAAAGAATAAGCTGCTATCGTTATACGGCTATTCCCTCACCGATGATCTCGACGGAAAATTTGCCTTCTCCTACATGGATGGCAAACCGTTTCTACGCGTGCTGGACCCTTCCATCAAAAGGGTAGATGGCGCGGGCGCAGGCCGGCAACCGGTTACGGCCCCGCCGCCACCGGAAGAAACCATCACCATTACGCAACGGCTGGCAGCAGTATTTAACGCCAACGAAACACTGTACCCTTATTTTAAAATAGACCTGGTAAGCGGCGAAATCAACGAAGAACAAACGGCCTTCGTATCACTGGCCAGCAAACTGGATCTTACCAAATACATCGACTTCTACCAGTTCAAGGAAAAAGACAGGGAACTGATAGCGCCTATACGAAAACTACAGGGCACTGAAGTCAGTAAATTCCTCAGCAAAAATTCTCCTTTTGCCGGTATCTGGGAAAATATTACGCATGAAAATGCAGAAGAACTCCCCACCGAAACAAAGGAACTGATGCTGGAATACCTCCATCCCAAACTTGCCAAACTGTTCCCGCAGCTGGCAGAACACGGACTGGTATTTGAACTGCCCAACAGGCAGGCATTCAAAACAAAAAACCTGCAGCAACTGCAGATAGGCGCCGACAGGCTCAAACTGATCATAAAAACCAATACCGGCGATACCCATGTAGACATCAACTGCTACGTGAACATCGAAGGAGAACTGGTAAATGTAGCTGAAAATGAATGGGAAAGCCCGTTAATGTTCCTCTATAAACAGGTGATCTATTTGTTTGAAAGCCCGCAGGACGCCCTGCATGTGGAACTTTTCCGCCAAAACGGAAAACTGCGTATCGCCAACCAGGAATGGCCGGCTTACCTGAAAGATTATCTGCTGCCGCTGAGCCGCCAGTATGATATCCAGTTCGATAAGGGACTACTCGCAGAACTGAAGGATGTAATGCCGGAGCCACGGGTATTCCTGAAGGAACTCGGCGAAACATTTATTATACAGCCCGGTTTCGCCTATCGCGGCCAGGAAGTGGAGTGGAACGACGAAAGCAAGATCACCGTGCAGGAGGGAAATAAAGTGCTCGTTATCCACCGGAATAAAGATGCGGAAGATGCTTTTGTAACTAAGCTCCGCACTTTACATACCAACTTCGCACAACATGATAACCATAATTATTTTTACCTGCGTGCCAAAGAAGCGCTGAAAAATAACTGGTTCTTCCTGTTCTTCGATGCATTGAAAGAAATGAATGTGCGGGTGTTCGGATTCGATAACCTCCGCAACTTTAAATTCAGTTCGCATAAACCAGTCACCAATTTACAGATCAGCTCCGGTATCGACTGGTTCGATGCACAGATCGAAGTACTGTATGGCGATCAGAAAGTAAGTATCAAGGATATTAAGAATGCGCTGGCAAACAAACAGAACTATGTTCAGCTGGCAGATGGCTCCCTGGGCCTGCTGCCGGAAGAATGGCTGCGCAAATATTCCCTGCTTTTTAAAGTTGGGGAAGAAAAAGATAAAGGACTTAAACTCAGCAAATACAACTTCAGCGTGATCGATGAGCTCTACGAGTTTATTGATGATGAAGCCGTAGTACTGGAACTTGAACAGAAACGCCGTAAACTGCTGCAATTCGACGAGATCCGCAGTATTGCCCTGCCGGAAAACCTGCAGGCAACGCTCCGTCCTTACCAGGAAAGCGGCTTCCAGTGGCTGAATTACCTCGATGATATCAAATGGGGCGGTATCCTGGCCGATGATATGGGTTTGGGTAAAACCATCCAGGCCCTCACCTTCCTGCAGTATTACAAGAATAAGCATGAAGGCAAAACAATGGCGCTGATCGTTTGTCCTACCACACTGATCTATAACTGGGAAAATGAGATCAGGAAATTTACGCCGGATATCCGGCATCATATTCACCATGGGCCAGCACGATTAAAATCGTCTGAAGAACTGGGTAAATTTGACGCCGTTATCACCACTTATGGTACGCTCCGCAGCGATATTCAGCTGCTGATGAAACTTGAGTTTGACTACGTGATCCTTGATGAATCACAAGCTATCAAGAACCCACAGTCGAAAGTAACCAAAGCGGCACAGCTGCTTCAAACAAAGAACAGGCTGGCGCTGAGCGGTACCCCGATGCAGAATAATACCTTCGATATTTATGCCCAGATGAACTTCCTGAACCCGGGAATGCTCGGCAGCGTCGACTTTTTCCGCAACGAATTTGCTACGCCGATCGACAAATTCCAGGATGAAGAAAGAAAAGAACATCTGCGTAAACTGATCTATCCGTTTATCCTTCGCCGTACCAAGGAACAGGTGGCGAAAGACCTGCCGGAAAAAATAGAAACCGTGATCTTCTGCGAAATGGATGCGGAACAACGGCATATTTATGATGCTTACCGCAACACTTACCGCTCCAAGATCCTCGGTGTTATTGAGGATCAGGGTATGGAACGCTCCCAGCTTACCATCCTGCAGGGCCTCATGAAGCTGCGGCAGATCTGCGATTCACCCGCTATCCTGAATGATACGGAACAGTATCCTAACCATTCGGTAAAGCTGCATGAGCTTACCCGCGAAATTTCTGAGAATATCGGTAATCACAAGGTGCTGATCTTCTCCCAGTTCCTGGGAATGCTTGGATTGATCCGCGACAGGATGCAACATCTCAAAATACCATACGAGTATTTTGATGGAAGTACTTCCACCGTTGATCGTGAAAAGGCTATCCAGAACTTCCAGCACAACGACGAATGCCGTGTATTCCTTATTTCACTGAAAGCCGGTGGCGTAGGTTTGAACCTCACTGCTGCCGATTACGTGTACATTGTAGATCCGTGGTGGAACCCGGCAGTAGAACAACAGGCCATTGACCGTACCCACCGTATCGGGCAAACCAAGAATATTTTTGCTTACCGCATGATCTGTAAAGACACGGTAGAAGAAAAAATATTACAGCTGCAGGAACGCAAGAAGTCACTGGTGAAGGAAATTATTTCTGACGACAGTGGTTTTGTGAAGAAGCTGACGAAGGAAGATGTATTGTATTTGTTTAGTTAATGATTTTACCGGAATTGGCTTTTGTCGTAAATTTAGTTTGTGGAAAATACTGGCTACATAGAAATTAAGATTAGTGGCTCAAAAGGTAATCTTGAGTTAAATAGGGATAACTATGATATCCGGGAAATAAGAGATATACTTGAACAGGCTGAAAATTTGCTGGTTTCAGGAGATAAAAAAGACAGACCAGTTATAAGCTACCAATTAGAGAATGGTTCCGTCAGACATATATTTAAGACATCCCTACAATTCATTATTGGTTTCAATGCCGTGCTCGGTCAAATTGCAAGTGATGATTCTATTGATTTTCT
>NZ_DATMTE010000298.1:0-5770 GCF_035564935.1 Chitinophaga sp.
CGTGTTAAGCGTATCTATCTCACCGGGAGTGAATGTTATTTCCATAGCCTTTGTGTTTTCCGGTAACCGTGACCTCCGGCTCATGCTTACCAGTGGCATAATATGATCGCCCTGTGCATTCACCCAGGCAATGGCCAGTTGAGTAGGCGTATATCCCTTGTCCTTTGCCATTTGTTTTAACACTTCCACTTTTTCCAGGTTCTTTACCAGGTTATCTCCCTGGAAACGCGAAAAGTGAAGCTGGTAGGCATTGTCAGGAAGCGGCGCTTTCATATCTCCGGTGAGTAACCCTTCGGCGGTATTGGCAAATGCCACCACGCCTACGCCCAGTTCTTTAGCCGTGGGAAGCAGGTCGCTTTCAATCTGACGGTCGGCCAATGAATACCCTATTTCCAGCGCTGTTACGGGATGAACGCTGTTGGCCTTGCGCAGCTGATCCGCAGTGATCTCGGAAACGCCCAGGTGGCGCACCTTGCCTTCTTTTATCAGGTCGGCTATAGTGCCGGTCACATCTTCCACCGGCACACTGTTATCAAGCCGGCAGGGCTGGTAAAGATCAATGGTATCTATGCCCAAACGTACCAGGGAATAATTAATGAAATTCCTGATGGCGACAGGACGCAGGTCCAGTCCCCGCATTTGTCCCCCATATATGATCGCGCCAAACTTAACGCTTATAAAAGCATCGTCCCTTCTGCCTTTGATGGCTTTGCCCACCAGCAGCTCATTGTGGCCGCTGCCATAAAAATCGCCGGTATTCAGGAAGTTGATGCCGTTGTCCAGCGCCGCCTGGATAGTAGCGATACTTTCATTTTCGTCTGCACCCTTGCTTCCCCAAACAGGAGACATCCGCATACAACCTAATCCGAGTTTAGACACCATTGGACCGTTTTTGCCCAGGGCTATTTTTGTTATTGTTGTCATTGCTGTAATTTTTTGATTAATGACACAAAGATCAGGGTTTACAGGCCAGGGGTACTTTCTTTTATGGCTCAAATTACTTGTCTGCATGGCTCACTTTATTCCCCCCGCTTATCAAGCCCAACACCGGTTAATTATCTCCCATAACTTTCAGATTAAATTAGTATTTTAAAACCCACTGATACATCCACGTAAAGAAAAAAAATAACATGAACAGAAAGCAATTCATCGGCCTTGCCGGCAGTACCGCCTTAACACTGCTGTTAAACAGGAAAAATCTTTTTGCAAACACAAAGGCCGGGGCACAAGGTGAATTTCTTTTCGTGGAAGCAGAAGGCTTTACAGATTACGGCGGATGGGACCTTGATCAGCAATCCATGGAAATAACAGGTTCCCCCTATTTACTGGCCCATGGCCTGGGTATCCCCGTTGCAGACGCTACTACAGCTGTTGAATTTCCTTCTGCCGGTACATACCGGGTTTGGGTACGCACAAGAGATTGGGTAGCCCCCTGGAAAGTACCGGGAGCGCCGGGTAAATTTCAACTGCTCATCGATAAGGTACCGTTAAAAGAAACATTCGGTACAAAAGGCGCCGCCTGGCACTGGCACGATGGCGGCCGGGTATCGGTACAAAAGAACGCTACCCTCTCCCTGCATGATCTCACCGGCTTCGAAGGACGCTGCGAAGCCATACTGTTTTGCAAGGATGTAAATTTTGAACCCGTAAACGATCTCCAGGCCCTCACGCAATTCAGAAGAAAGCTATTGGGGTTAAGCGACGAACCCACTGATGGAGGAAATTATGACCTGGTGGTGATTGGCGGAGGCGTTGCAGGAACCAGCGCTGCCATCTCCGCCGCCAGGCAGGGAATAAAAGTGGCGCTTATACAAGACCGCCCGGTACTGGGGGGCAACGGAAGCTCTGAAGTAAGGGTATGGCCGGAAGGACGCACGCAACAGGAACCGTTTCCCCACGTAGGCGACATTGTAGAAGAAATAATGCCCACACCGCCCACACCGGTAAATGGCACCCGCAATGCACTCAACGGCATGTTTTACGACGATTCAAAGAAAATAAAAGCCGTAGAAAACGAGCCCAACATCACCTTAATGATGTATGAACGCGCATTCAGGGTGGAAACGGATAACGGTGAAATTAAAGCGGTCATTATTCAAAATATACAAACAGGTAAGCGACGGAAACTAAAGGCAAAATATTTTGCAGATTGTACAGGAGATGCTACCATTGGATTCCTTGCCGGGGCCGACTATGAAATGTCAAAAACAGGTTTGATGGGGACCTCAAATTTATGGAACGTACTCAATGCAGCTGATAACAAACAGGTGCTGGCATGTGAATGCAAGGATAAAACAGCCTTGGCCATGCAATGCGAAATCGGTGAAACAGCGCAGCCCTTTCCGCATTGTCCCTGGGCAATTGATTTGAAGGATAAACCATTTCCCGGCCGCAAAGGTTATAAAGGACAGTGGGGCCGCGAGGATCCGCTCTCTAACCTGGGCGGATGGTATTGGGAAAGCGGGTTTGATAAAAACCCGGTCACAGAAATAGAACTCATCCGGGATCTTAATTTCCGCGCCATGTACGGTGCATGGGATACACTAAAAAACGTGGACAAACAATATCCTAACCATCGCCTGGGCTGGGCCGCCTTTATTGCCGGCAAAAGGGAATCCAGGAGGTTGATGGGCGACCTGGTACTAACCGCCGATGACTTCAGGAAGGATCATTCATTTCCCGACCCTGCATTCCCGTGTTCATGGCATATAGATATCCATAGGGCCGATCCGGCCTTCGACAAAGGCCTGAAAGGACAGGAATTTATTTCAAGAGCCAGCGAAGGAGAAGGATACGTGTATAAAAAAATATACTGGGCTCCCTATCGTGTTTTATACAGCCGCAATATCAGCAATCTTTTTATGGCCGGAAGAGACATCAGCGTAGGCAACGACGGGCTCGGTCCTGTACGGGTAATGCGCACCTGCGGTATGATGGGGGAAATAGTAGGAAAAGCCGCGTCGCTATGTACGAAATACAAAACAACACCGAGGAATATCTACGAAAAACACCTCGACAAATTGCAGGACCTGATGCGTATGCCCGGCCAATACCGGGCGGAGAATATGTCATAAACTAAATGCACCATTCCCATGGGACTATTCAAAAAACTATTTGGCAAAAACAGGCAGGAAACTGACATCGCAATAGATAAAAGTAAAGTACCTGTTTACCCCATGCTGAAAGCAGGAAGCTGGCAGGCCATCAGCCGCGTGGAAGCCATTCCTTTTATAAAGGACAGGGAACACCTGGAGCTGGCCATCATTTTTGCCCAGGACGCAGGAGCCCGTTTTGAATATATCACGCCGCCCGACCTGCAGCACCTGGAAGTAAAAGCTAATTATGAAAACTGGCAACAACATATTGACGCCTACCCTTATCAATTCGAGGTTTCGGAGCAATTGGACAAGCGTATTATTTTTGCCTCCGGCGAAGATCATTCTTCAGAAAAGATCCTTTCTCCTGCCTTCCTTCACCACGCCTGCGAAGTACTCCATACCGACCGGCTGATTATTTCTGCACCAAGACGGCGATGCCTGATGATCACCAGCTATTATGAAAATTTCCTTATGCTGGAAAATTTCTTTCACCTGCATTTTATCGCATTCCGGGAAGATGAATATGGCAACGAACCCATCACGGAAATGATCTTTACTGCCAATCAAAAAAATGTGGAGTATGCCGTACCGCTCGGGTTCCGTATCAACCTGTATGAAAAAGACGGGCAACGGAAATTAGTGTATTCCACCATGGATGAACTCTTTGATGAAAATGACCAGATCAATTTTCAACAGATCATAGAGCGGAATAAAATACCGGTTCTTTTTAAAAGATAATTAATCAGCAAACAAGCCTGCTGATCGGCGCACACATTGCAGGGCTAGATGCCCCGGAGGCCGGTATCATCCTGTTAAGATCTGGCGCTGGCAAGCTTCACCCTGAAAGTCCTCATAGATGTGTGTGGCCCGTCTGCTACTACCTGGCCGCTCACGATCAGGTGCTCCAGCCTGGAGCTGATGAATGCATCGCCAAGACTATTACGGGGATCGCTATGCCCCATTGTTTGCCCTATAACCCTCACGGCCGTTTGCCAACGCCTGCTGCAAAACCTGAGTATCAGGCTGTCATGTGCATCAAGCTCCTTAAATTGCAGTACACCATTGGCATCACATTCCCTAAGCAATCCAGGATGCGATACAATATTCCCGTATTCACGTGCCAGCGCATTCCGCTCTGCGGTATTCAGCGATACAGCCATGTTTATCAATGGAGCCAGCTGTTCAACAGAATATATGGCAATACTGTGGTACCCCATTAAAGGAGGAGCCTGCACCAGTATAACGTTTACGGGTATACGCTCCAGCCAGTGACAGGCCATCCTGATAAACACATAGTCATTGCCATCACTGCCGGCCCATATTATCAGCCTGTCAACCGGCTTCTCCCGTAAACGGACCTGTAACTGGTGCCAGGGCTTAAAAACATCTGCATCCCGGGGCAACCAATAGATGGGCTCTTCTCTGAAAGGCAGCGCGCGAAGAAATTCCGTTCTCTTCTTCCCATCATCCAGCGGGCCTACACCGGGCATATCGTTGATGGCAAATACTTCGCCGGTAAGGAGCTTTTTTTCAACTGCCCGTTTAAGTGTGCCCGCTGCACTCAGCGACAAAATGATGTGTAAATCCGTCATACAAATTTTTAATATCCAATCGAACAAAACGCACAAACGGGTGGGGCTATCCGGTACAATCTTCTGTGAGTAACCAACAAAAGTATTTCCGCTGCTACCCCTTGTGCAAAGACGATAAACATCGAAGCTATTTCTTTATAATTCTTTTCCGGTGTGCAATTCCCCAATCTGTAAGATTACTGATGATGGTTTGTAGTGTATCGCCATGTTCCGTAAGTTCATATTGAACCGTTATGGGCTGTGTATCTAAAACGGTTCGTTTTACCAACTGGTTTATTTCCAATTCCTTTAATTCTTTGCTCAACATTCTGTTGGAAATTCCGTCCACATCATTCAAAATATCAGAAAACCGCCTTTTACCGTAACAGCAAATAGACGTAATAATAGCAATCTTCCACTTGCCGTTCAGCACGTCCATTGAATCCTGAACAGCTCTCATTCTCTTTTTTTGTTCCTGTTGGAACTCTTCTATTTTGCACCCCATAATGTTACTTTGTTACACCGATGTTACTGTTATTTTTCAGCACCAAGTTACTAAAAATAACTCCACCATCCTACCTTTGTTATTCAAATTTTAAATAACAGAAAAATGAGTAAACTTAAAAACAAGGTTGCCGTGGTTACAGGCGGCAACAGCGGTATAGGGCTGGGCATTGCTGAAGCATTTAAGAACGAAGGCGCCACCGGTGCGATCGCCGGAAGAAATGAGACGACGTTGAAGAACGCCGTTGAAACCCTGGGTAGTAATTTTATAGGGGTAAAAGGAGACGTAACAAATCCTGACGACCTCAACAACCTGTTTAGGACCACGGCTGATAAGTTTGGGAAGATAGACGTACTGGTAGTGAATGCAGGTGGCGTTGTGGACGGGGTTCCCCTGATGACGATAACTGATGTAACAGAAGAAGGTTACGACCGCTATATGGACCTGAATTTAAAAAGCGCCTATTTCACCGTAAAAAAATCGCTTCCTTATTTAAATGACGGCGCTTCCATTATATTGATCGGGTCGAACGCCGCGTATCGGGCTGCAACCGGAGCAACGATATACGCCGCTGCAAAAGCGGCCGTTATCTCATT
>NZ_DATMTE010000299.1:0-4784 GCF_035564935.1 Chitinophaga sp.
AGTATGGCTAAGGTAAAGCGTGCCGAGCGGCTTTATAAAAGACAGGAATATGAAAGAGCCATCTCACTTTGTAATGAAGTGATCAATAACGGCAGCCGCGAGGAAGTATCACGCCGGGCGAAGTTACAGTTAGCGCGGGTATATTTTGAAACCAGGCAGTTTGAAAAAACGATCAGCCTGTACGATGAACTGCTGTATAAACCGGAAAAAGATGTGCTGGTAACAGATGTGACCAATTACATTGACCTGCTGAAACGTACCGGCAGGGTATTGAAAGCACAGGAGATCAGCGCGGTTTATGCCAATAACTATAAGAACAATGCCCGTTTTACCAACCTGAAAGAATCCCTGGTGAACTATTACGGCTTCTTTAACCGTGATTCCATGGAGAATGTGAGGGTAGACAGCCTGCGGCTGAATTTACCCGGTTATCAATATGGCCTCGCGTTATACCGGAATAACATTGTATTTCTTTCCAACGACATCCGTAGGAACGAACAACAGTCTTTTTATACCAACTCCAAACTATACCAGATCTCGGAAGATGGCGTAGAGCCTTTTAATAACAGCCTGCGTGGCGTATTACAGGTAGGACCTGCTTCCTTTTTTGATAACGGGCAAAAGGTGATCTATACTTCCAACCGGTTTACCGATGTAAAGAACGACAAGAACTCCTATATTAATTATAACAACGGTACACAATTATTATCGGCTGTTTACCAGCAGGAACATGATGTGTGGAGCAAGCCGGTACCTGTGAAACTAGGGAAGAACATGGAAACTTATTCTTTCCTGCATCCGTCAGTTGCTCCGAACGGTAAACGTTTGTACTTTGCATCCGATATGCCGGGCGGTCAGGGTGGTACGGATATTTACTACACCGACTGGGACAAAGAGGCCAAACGGTGGAAAGCGCCGGTGAACCTGGGTCCGCAGGTAAATACCAATGGGAATGAACTGTATCCTTTTGTGGTAGGCGACAAGTTGTTCTTTTCCTCCAATGGCCTTCGCGGGTTTGGCGGACTGGACATCTTCATGATAAATATTAAAAAACAGGAAGAAGGAACTGTACATTTGCCCTATCCTGTGAATACGCAGTTTGATGATCTGAACCCTGTGCTGGATGAAAACAAATTGTTACTATACTTTACATCAGATCGTTCAGGAGCGCATGATAATGATCACATCTATGTGCTGAACCTGAAGAAAAATCCTTTGAAACAGCTGGATTTGCCTTATCCCGGCAAACCGTTAAAAGAAGATGACCGGGTGCCTTATACCATGAACCAGACGGATAGCCGCCGTCAGCTGACTTTAGCAGGAACCAAACAATACGATAATCTCCCTGTGCAACCACCGGCGACGGATAGCGTAGTGGCCAAACCCGTTCCCGCAGTAGCCGTTGCCGTTAGTACTGAGCGTAACATGGCAGATTATGCGCATGAGGTTACCGACAGTTCTCCCGAAATGATCCCCTGGCAAAATGATCATCCCGGCGCCAACACTGCTGCTTCAACAGTTACAGTTACCACTGCTGTTAAAACAGCAACTACCGGCGTAGCAACCTACAGCAACCCGGAGATGGTGTTCTGGCAACAGAAAGGCAAAGGTTTCCCTGCAACTAACGGCTCCGGATACACGTTGGTGAAAGACAGCACTGTAAAAGCATTGGAAGCCTTGTGGAAAGTACCCGGTGTGATCTACTACGACTTAAATTCCTTTATACCGCAGGACCAGGAATGGCGCAAGCTGGATTCTATTTTCAGGATATGGAAGGCTAATCCTCACCGGATCATCCTGGTAAACGGGCATACGGATATTATTGGCACCGAGCGGTATAACCTGTCGCTCTCAAAAAACCGTGCAGTATATATCCAGGAATGCCTGCTGAGCAGGGGCGTGGCGCAGGATAAAGTAAAGATCAACTACTTCGGATCTACCCGTCCCGTATGGATAGCGGGGAATCTTAGGCTGGAAGAGAACAGGGATTATTTTATACAGCTGCAGGGGGTGAACAGGAGGTGCGAGATCAGGATTCAATAAAACTATTTATCGGTTATTTTTTAGCGTATATCAAACTAACACAAATGAACAAATTTTCCTCACTAATGCTATTACTGGCGGTAGGTACACAGGCCTTCGCACAGGAGATGCCTGTTGTGTTTAACAAGAGTTTCAGCGCTCCCAAGAACCAGTACAGGAAGCTGGCCATTGCGGAGAACAACTCCATTGTTGCCATCGGGGGCGGAACAGATAATGGTTGTATTACCAAATTATCCGCCACAGGCACGCTTATTTACAATGCCAAACTGAACAAGGGCGGACTGGTAGCGTACCAGGACCTGTTATTGCTGCCAAAGAATGAACTGGTAGCTGTGGGTGGCGGTACTATTGCCTATGGAAATGCACGTATTACCAAACTGTCGGCCACCGGTGAAGTTATATTTGACAAGAGCATTGGTAACGGCCAGGGTGGCTATTTTACCCGGGTGATTACCGATCGTCATGGTAACTATATCACCGTAGGGGTGGATGGCAGCAAGCCTGCACAGGCCCGCATCACGAAGATGACGCCCGATGGTAAAGTAGCATTCGATAAAGGTTTTGGCGCACACAATGTTTTTACCAATGTGCTGATAGATGAAGATGAAAACATTGTTGCTGTAGGTGGCGACGTGGGCGACGGACAGGGAAAGGCTTATATGGTAAAAGTAGATGGAAAGGGAGATACACAATTTGAACTTTCTTTTGGTAAACCGGGGGCTACATTTGAAAAGATGTTGCTGCTGGAAGACGGCGCTGTACTGGCAATGGGTGGTGGCGCTTACGGCACCGGCAATGCCAGCCGGATTGCAAAAGTAAATGCGGAGGGACAGGTAGTATTTGATAAGGAATACAGTACCGTAGATGGTAAGTTCAATGCCATGAAGGTGAACGACCTGGGCCAGATCTTTGCATGCGCAGAAGAAAAAGATAAAGGCCGTATTGTGAAACTGCGTCCGGATGGCACAGAGTTATTCAATAAAGAAACGGATGCCGCTTTATACGCACTGGAAGTAGGCAAAAACGGGAAAGTAGTAGCCGCCGGCGGTAACGTAAGCAACAACACGGGTAAGATCGTGAAGCTGCTCCCGGATGGTACTGTTTCCATTGATAAAAACCTGGGCGCTGTATTCCAGCACCTGTTACTCACCGAAGATGACGAGATCTGCGTAGTGACAAAAGAAGGCTACCGCATGATCAAGCTGAGCCCGGACGGTGAAATGATGTTTGATAAACAACTGGGCAAATACGATGCAAAAACCACTTTGGCATCGCTGCTGATGAGCCCTTCCGGCGAGATCCTGGCAGCAGGCGGCGGTGATGAAGACGGTAACCGCATCATCAAGATCAGTCATGGCGTATCTATTAATGATATTGCCGTTTCAGAACCATTGAACGGTTTATCCAATGCTACACTTACCATTACCTTATCCGGATTTTTAAGAAGCAACGGTGTTCGTACACCCGTTAACGTGCATTATAAAACCATTCCGCACAAAGGTGGCGCGGGTGCATCTGATTTTGATGTAACAGAAGGAACCATCTCTTTTGTGCCTTCCGAATTTGCAGCAGGCGCTATTATCTCCAAATCTATCCAGATCCCTGTAAAAAGCGATAACCTGCTGGAAGGCAAAGAAGCTTTTCATGTGGAAGTACTGGATGCTTCGGAGTTGTACCTGACCAAGGCAAAGGGCGAGGTAACCATTCTGGATCAGCCGGCTATGGTAAAATTCATTGGCGGCAGTAATGGTGCAGAACCTGCTACAGATGTAGTATTTTCTGCAGGGTTGTTTAAGCGCGACAATACCCCGCTGATCAATGCTACGTCCAAACCGGTTAAGTTAACCTACAAATTCGGTAACGGTACTGCTTTACCAGGCGCTGATTTTATCAGCAGCATCAAAGCGCCTTTTGTGATCGACAGCGGCGCTACCACTGCCAGCCTGAGTGTGAAAGTAAAAGATGATAACAGGTTTGAGTTGGCAGAAACCGTTGTGTTGGTATTAAGTGAAATTAAAGCGGAGAATGAAGCGGTGGTGGGATATAATGGAGATGTGACTTCTATTTCCGCCTCCCAGTACATACAGGATCAGGCTGCCTATATTACGCTGGTAAAACTCACAGATGCAAATGAGTCGGCCACGGCGCCGGTGAGCATGTTTAAATGTATCCTGGTAAAAGCATCTGATCAGAGCGTGCAAACCAATTGTACCGGAAGTGATATCAATATCTTCTTTGGGGTAGATTCTTCCAGTACTGCAACTTATGGTAAAGATTATGTGATTATGAACGGCGATATGGTAAAAATTACCGGCGATTGCGCTTTCAGCGAAACTGATATACAGGTAGCGCTGGTAAATGACCGCGTGAAAGAAACGGATGCGCTGGTATCTGTAAAACTGCGCGATGCCACGGCTGCAGCTAATGCGGGTGTATTGAAAATTTCGCCTGAGCTGAAGCTGAGCAAAGCGGTAGCTGTTATCCACGACGATGATAACGATGAAGGCACCGTGCTTACTGCCAAATAATAACGGCTTGGATCAATAACCGATATACGCGCTTCAGGCACACCTACATTCCCGCATAGTTAGCTATGCGGGAATTTTTTGATAGTAAACTTAAAAGCAGCGTCTTTTATATTAAAATATAAAAGATGCTGCTTTTTTTATGTATGGATAAATCCGCTTATCAGCGGTTATCGTATCTAACAATAGATTAACATTATTTTTTTAAAAAAGAGT
>NZ_DATMTE010000300.1:0-15591 GCF_035564935.1 Chitinophaga sp.
TGCCCTTTCCCGGATCAATTTAACATAGTCCAGTCCTTCGCTAATGTTACCTGTTCCAATAGCGCTTTCCGCCAGGTTAAGGATCACTTCCGCGAAGCGCATTTCCATAAAATCAGTACCGCTGGTTTTAAAGTTACCTACCGCATTACTTCCACTGGCAGCAGTGGCTTTCCGGATATAGATACCGCTGCTGTTAAAGCCTCGCTGTTCTGTAGTAGAAGCCGGTGTGGTGGCTGAGGCATTGGCATACCAACGGTATGTCCATAGCCTGTAATTCGGATTCTCTTTGTATGGCCAGCGACTTCCATTGTAAGCAAATGTTTTGTAAAAGCGGGGATCCCTGTTCTTATAAAATTTTTTAGCATCATAAGTGTAAGATGATTGCCCTGGCATTTTACCATCCTTCATGGGGAAAGCATCCAGTATTTGTTTGGTAGGACTAAGGGAACCATCGCCGAATATTTCTTTGGGCCTGGCTGCATTTTCCCAGCCGTTCCACTTCTGCACCTGGTCGGAGATAACATTGTTGAAGCCGAATACGATCACGGCTTCCGGGTTATTGGCTTCCGTAGTGAACATATTTTCCCAGGCAGTACCATCAGAAAGATTACCGTTTTTGAATAAACCAAAACCATTGGCTTCCAGCAGCGATTTTGCAGCGAGATTGGCATCGTATGCTTTTTTCCAACGCGCATTATCGTTGCTGCGGTTAAACTGCGGACTTGCCCAGGTAAGCAGCATACGGCCTTTCAGGGCTGCTGCCGCACCGCTGGTAATTCTTCCCCAGTCGCCGCTGCCAGGCCATTTCCCTGGCAACATCAACATTGCAGAGTCCAGGTCTGCAGCAATCTGATCAATGCAGGCTGATGTAGCGCTGCGCGGGATCTGGAGATTATCTCCCGAACCGATAATGGGATCCTGTGCATGCAGCACCAGCGGCACACCTCCGTAAAGCCTGACGAGATCGAAGTACTGAAAGGCGCGCCAGAAATACAGCTGTCCTTTCAGTTTGTTCCTCGTATATAAAGGCAATCCGTATTGATCTACCTGGTCAAGGAACAGGTTGATCTGCTTCATCCTTGTCCAGGTGTTATTGTTAACGCCTGTGGCCAGCGGCGTACCGAAATAAGGCAGCGCATGCGCGTTCAGGTAAGAAACAGCGGGCCATTCTTTATTCCAGTTAGTTTCGCCCGGCAACTCTTCGGTTGTTTGAGTAAACTGACTGTTGTTAGTGGCCAGGTTCCATGCGAGCGACTGTGCATTGCCTGCAGGAAGGAACATGCCATATACATAATCTACGTAAGCCTGCGCCAGCGTGGAATCCTGGAATACTTCCTCATTCACGCCGCCCAGGTCCCGCTTCTCTTCCAGGAAATCCTTTTTACAGGCAGCAAGCCCGGATACCAGGAAAACAGTGGTTATAATTGTTTTACTATATTTCATGATGTTGTTTTATCATAACGTTATAGACCGGTTTGTAAACTGCCGACAAGTTAAAGTGTCAGATTCACACCTAAAGAATAAGTTCTCAGGTTGGGAAAAATATCATATGGGCCGTCCGGTGCTTTATAATCGTATGGATTAAAGAAGTTAACCGGGTTCAGCATGGTGAGGATGAAGCGGGCGTTACTGATACGCAATGCCTGTATTACCCGCGACGGCAGGCTATAGTTCAGGTTCACGCTTCTCATGCCCATTCTGAAAGCGCTCACTCTCCAGAAGCTGGAAGTGGGTTTAAGACTGATATCTTCCCAGTTAGGATTAGGATACTTTCCGCCGGGATTTATTTCGGGATCATATATATCTTCCCAATAAACCGGCCGGCTCTGGAAATTACGGTCAATGGCATTATTCATCTTCTTCCGGGAATCCCCATCAATTTCCGCCCATCCGCCAAAAGACCCACCAATCACACAATCGAGGCCGATGCCCTTGTAGTTTGCTTTTAAAGTGAATCCAATTCCATAATGATTATTGGCTTTTTTAGCCAGCTGTACCTGGTCGTTTTCATCGATGATGCCATCTGGTCCGGCAAAGGTGCCATCAGTTTTCAGCGCACCTCTTACATCCCTGTAATACAACATACCCGGCTTCAGATCTTTGGCTTCTGTACCAAATACTGAGGTGATATTATATTGTTTTACATAGGCATCAATATCCCCCTGGTTTTTGAACATGCCCTGGTAATCATATCCCCACATGCCATTATCATCAGATTTGCCCTGTTGTTTGTTCCAGGGATAATAAGCATCTGTGGCAGCAAAGTTTCCCTGTTTCCATTTGTTATCATACCAGGAAAAACGAGCGTCAATACCATAGCTGAAATCTTTGTTGATCCTGTCGTTCCACCCGATGCCTATTTCATAACCGAAGAAATCCATCTTTCCCCAGTTTTCTGCGGCTACGCTTCCTCCCACTGTGATGGGGGCAGTGGCAGTTCTTTCCATCAACAGGTCCGTTCCTTTGTTATAGAATCCTTCCAGGGTAAGGGCCAGGCGACTTTGAAGGAAACGCGCATCTACCCCCAGGTTATTCTTATACTCGTTACTCCAGGTGGCATTCCTGTTGGGAGAGGCTTCCATCTTCATACCGGTTGTTACATCTGAATTTCCGCCAAATACGGCTCCCTTCCCACCCTGGAAGCTGTACCGTTGCCGCCATTGCCAGGCTTTTGTATCATCCTTACCCAATAAGCCTGCAGAGTACCTGAGCTTGAGATAATTAACTGTAGAAGATTGAAAGAAGGATTCATTGGAAATAACCCATCCTGCAGATATAGAGTAAAATGTGCCCCAGTAATGCTCCGGTGCAAAATGTGTGGAAGCGTCTGTACGGAACAGAAATTCTGCCAGGTATTTATCGGCATAGCTGTAATTAACACGGCCTATATATCCCAGCGTACCGGATTCCGCGCCGCTTGTTCTGCCGTCAATAGCGCCAAAAGCGCTGCCAAACTGCCCGTTTGTACCTGCAATAGGTTTTTCTTTCCATACATCCTGCTGCTGGGAAGAGGCTTCTCCTTTTTCCACTGAAACAAGGCCGCTGATGTTATGCTTGCCGAATGCGTGAGCATAGTTCAGCGTGAAGTTCACCTGTTCCGTTTCCGCATTTGAATTGGAATAATACAGCCGGTTGCCGTTTTCGTAAGTAGCGCCGGGTAGCTTCACGGTAGCGCCATCATCAAAGATATGTGCGTTTGTACCAGTTCTGTTAAAGTCGTAAAGCCTGTAGGTAGTACCTACCTGCGATGCATTGGCGCCGGTGAAATACCTGGCATAATTCACCCTTGCTTTTAATCCTTTCAGGAAGGGAAAATCATATTCCGCATAGGCGTTTACCGCCAGTGTTTTATCTTTTGTTTCAGAGAGATTTTTTAATCTTTCTATTTCATAAAAATGATATCCCGAGAGTTTATCCGTACTGGGTATTTTCACCGGGTAGCCGTCAACGTAAGCCGGGATATAGCGTGGTGTCAGCAGCAGGTTGCGGTAATCGTTCTCTTCATTCTCGTTGCCGATTTTGTTGAAGGTTCTTACCTGGTCGGACCAGTTGCCGGATACCTGCAGGCCCACTTTCAAACCGGAAGCAACTTTAATATCGCCGCCTGCACGGAAGGTCCATTTCTTATAATCAAGGCTGCTTAAATTCCCGTTCTGCGCATAATAGGATGCACTGGCAAAAAAGGTAGCTTTTTCTGTACCTCCGCTGATGTTCAGCGTGTGCCGCATATTGGAAGAACTTTTCCATACAGGGTCGAGCCAATCGTAGTTGATGTTCTTAAAATGTTCCAGTTCATCGGGAGAAAAGAAAGCGTTCTGATCTGCGGCGTCTTTATTTTCCCCATAGGGTCCGTTCATAATATTAATGTATTGCGCGAAGCCGTAGGCGCTCATCATTTTGGTACGGTAACTTTCGTCGTTGATCCCATAGGAGCCGCTGTAGCTGATCCTGGGGGCGCCAACGCGGCCACGTTTGGTAGTAACCAGTACTACGCCATTTGCGGCCCTTGATCCATATATTGCAGCAGAACCGTCTTTCAGGATACTGATGCTTTCTACTTCGGATGGATCGAGGTTATTAAATTGCTCCGCATCATTTTTACCATCACCGGTTACCTGGATCACACCGTCGATTACATATAACGGATCTGTGGAGCCACCGTCTTTGGTAAAGGTGGCAGGATTCCTGATGGTGAGTGCCGCCTGTGAACCCGGCCTGGCGGTACCACCGCTCACAGATAAACCGAGCACGCGTCCCCGCAGGGCGGCGCCAAGATTGCCCACTGGCAGGTCTTCCACCTCTTTTGCCTTAAGGGTGCTGATAGCGCCTGTTAAGTGTCCTTTTGTTTGTGTGCCGTAACCAACTACCACTGTTTCAGAAAGATCCGTAGATCCGTTCTTCATAGTTACGTTCACTACCTGCCGGTCGTTTACCGGTACTTCCACCGGTGCATGGCTGATAAAAGAAAATACCAGCACTGATTTGCCATTGGGTACCTGGATCGTATAATTGCCGTCGGCGTTACTGACAGCCCCTTTTAAAATGCCTTTAACGCGTACCGTTACACCCGGAATTTCTTCCCCCTTATCCGACAATACTTTTCCTCTCACAACGATAGGTGCTGCTGTTTGTGCGGACACAGCGGTAATGTTGATACATATATAAAAGAATAGCAGTAATAGGATCGCCCCTGTGGTAAATGGCTTACCAAAAAGTAGCTGAATCATTGATTTAATGATTTAAATGGAGAATAAGAGTTGACAGAATAGATTAGTGTCTATCCGACAATTATAAAAATGCAGACACGAATGGAATATTTTTTTTCATAACAAAGGAATTTTTACGGTCTTTCCTTTTACAACCAGAGACGCTGTTCCTCTCTGATAATTACTCCCTCAATTCATGAGGAGTATATCCTGGGATCAAGCTATAAAATTATTTACTTAAAAAAGGAATATCTGCTGTTTTTATTTACGCAATCGTTGCCGGCATCGTTGCCGGGAAACTATTTTGCAAAAAAATATATCATAGTATAGCATAGTAAATAAAAAATCCTATCTTGGTAAAAGTTGATGCGATAAAAAAAAGTTTACCCATCGTATTCACTGTATATTATTTATTATCAACCTGGTCTTCCTTCTTACAATCCTGATGCTGTTCCATTAAATCCAGGTTATGAAGAATGTAATGCTGTTTAAATACCGGCAGGGACTATTGCTGTTATTGATCATCCTATTTTACCAGGTATTATCTGCTCAAAAAAAAATTATTTATCAACCTGAGTGGAGCTCACTTCAGCAACATAAGGAAGTGCCGGAATGGATCCGCGACGCGAAGTTTGGGATTTACTGTCATTGGGGAGTATATACTGTACCGGCATATAATAATGAACATTATTATTCCCATATGCATGCCGATTCCGGTTACTCCAAACTGGGTACCTATCAGCGGCATATAGCTTTATATGGACCATTATCCAGGTTCGGCTACCATGATTTTATCCCGATGTTCAAAGGAGAACATTTTAACGCGGATGAATGGGCTGACCTGTTTGTAAAAAGCGGGGCAAAGTTTGCAGGGCCTGTAGGCGAGCATCACGACGGCTTTTCCATGTGGGACAGCCAGCTTACACCGTTCAATGCAAAACAGATGGGACCACACCGCGATGTGGTAGGCGAACTGGAAAAAGCTATCCGTAAAAGAGGAATGAAATTCTTTGTATCGTTACACCATGAGCTGAATTATGGTTATGTAAAGCCAAAACCCGGGTGGGCGGCAGCTAACCCGAAGTATGCAAAATTATATGGTACGCCTATGCCGCATGAAGACTGGCTGAAGATGTGGCAGGGAAAGTGCAATGAAGTAGTGGATAAATACCACCCGGACATTATGTACTTTGATTCCTGGCTGGAAAATATCCCAGAGCAATATATTAAAGGCTACCTCGCTCATTACTTTAATGATGCGGAGCAACGGGGGCAGGATGTAACAATGACCTATAAGGGAAATGACATACCTGAAGGCATAGGAATGGTGGATCATGAAAACAGTCAGCCTGATCATATTGTAGACCGGCCATGGCTATGCGATTATTCCATTGGTACCGGCTTTGCCTTATCATGGGGATATACAGACGGTATGGAGATACGCACGCCACGCGAAATAGTGCATAAGATCATTGAAGTGGTGAGTAAGAACGGGCAGCTGCTGCTGAACCTTTCTCCTACCTCAGATGGCCGCATCCCCCAAAACCAGCAGGAAGTAATGTTCCGTGTAGGTAAATGGATGTGGGCTAACGGGGAATCCATTTATGGCACACGCCCCTTCCGGCAATACGGTGAAACCACCACCGAAGGGCAACGGGTACATTACACCCGCAAGGGTAACAGCGTGTATGCTATTTTCCTGGACTGGCCAGGCGATAATAGCACTGTTCATTTGAAAGCATTGCAACGCGACAGTTTAGGCGGGGATATACAATCTGTACAGTTGCTTGGATTAAAATCATTGGATAACTGCCCGTTCCGTTTGGATGAACAGGGACTGGCACTCACTATCCCCACCAAAACAAGGATACCATCTGATATAGCGTATGTTTTTAAAATAGTACTTAAAAACTCTAATCATAACGTGAACGAGAACGGGCAATCAATGTCCCAATCGCAGGGGAACCATGCACAGGCAGGTTCCCCTTTTTTTAAAACTGAAACGCCGTTATTTGAAATTACCGGCGGCCCGGATGCACCCGTGATCAATGAGGGAATGCCCGGCACCGCCGGTATACAGGGTGGATTTGAAGGCGGCGCCTGTGTGAAAGTAAATGGCACCTATCACCTGTTCCCGACAGAAAGAGCCGGAGAGGCAGGTATGCCGCCTTACTACGACCGGGTAAAAACACGGATCGGGCACTGGACCAGTACCGACGCTATACACTGGACACGACAAAAAGCACTTTACCAGGCCAGCGGGCAATACGCATTAACTGCAGACGACAATCCCATGAACGACCGCCGCGCCGCGCTCTGGTCCTTCATGCCCATTTACAGTGAAGCACATCAGCGCTGGTATGGCTATTACCTGGCTTATACCGTACATAAAAACATTGAGCCCAATCATTCCTTTGGAAGGATCTGGCGTGCGGAATCGGTAAAAGCCGGCATAAACGGCATTGGTGGCCCATACACCGATAAAGGCATTATTATGGAGCCGGGTCTTGATTCCCAGCTATGGGAAGGACGGCAGGGCGTAGCCTCCTTCTTTCCCTATCCTGTGGGGCAGGAATGGCTGGCCTTTTATGCAGGCGCATATCCTTATCTCAAACGTGACGACTATCCTGCAAAATCAGGAAAGGGCTGGTTTATAGGGCTTGCCCGCTCCTCATCACTGGAAGGGCCCTGGACCAGGATGGACAGCAGCGTGAATCCTGTTACTTCCATTCATCCCTGGTTTGTGGAAAATCCGCTGGTTAGCAAACTGCCGAATGGTTTGTATATTGCATTATTCGACGGCGGCCCCGAAGGATTCGGACTGCACCTTCCTAACATGATGGGCTATACGCTTTCCAAAGACGGCCTGCACTGGACAGCCGCCCGTTACTTACCGATCCAGGCCAAAGTGAAGAAATGGTGGGATATCATGCGAACGCCGCTTTGCCTGATACCGGAAGGAAACGATCGCTATACCATCCTTTATGCCGCCATTAATAATGAAAAGCGTTTTCATCCCATCGGCATGGTACATGTGAAATTAAACCGGCGGGTGCTGGAAGAACTGGAAAACAACATAGGCACTGTGGACTAAGCAGGGCTTAAAATATTTCAACAAATCAGCGCAATCCTGAATAAGACAAACTCCGCATGAAGCAATTTTTCAGCACACTATTTTTCATAGGCATGTTGCCGTTATTCATCTACAGCCAACCTTCTCCCAATAAATCTGTATGGCTGGTTACCAGCCCCCACTCTGCTCCCAGGGTACAATATGGTATGGAGCGATTAGACAGTGCCCTCAAAGCAGCGGGGTATCATGTGCAAACCGCCAGGCAGTTGCCCTCACAGAAAAACGTAGCGGTGATTGTTATAGGCGCCATTAGCGACAGGCTCACGCAAACGGCTATACGGCAATTCAAGCTACCCGTTACCAGTGCGCCGGGAAAAGAAGGATTTGTGATTAACACCGCTAACAACCATGGATTGATAGCCGGTGCAGACAACAGCGGTATTTTATATGGCTGCCTGGAAATGGCGGAACGCATCCGGGACAGCGGTACACTACCGGAACGCCTCTACGTAGCGGATCAACCGGAGATGGTACTGCGCGGCACCTGTATAGGCATACAGAAAACAACCTATCTCCCGGGCAGAACAGTGTATGAATATCCTTACACACCGGAGGATTTCCCGTGGTTCTATGATAAGGCATTATGGATCCGCTACCTGGATATGCTGGCCGCCAACCGCATGAACTCATTATACTTGTGGAATGGCCATCCATTTGCTTCCCTGGTGAGGTTAAAAGATTACCCCTACGCCGTGGAAGTAGACAGCGCCACCTTCCGGAAGAACAGGGAAATGTACCATTTCCTGACAGCAGAAGCCGACAAACGCGGCATATGGGTGATCCAGATGTTTTATAATATTATCGTCTCCAAACCTTTTGCAGAAAAACACGGACTGGTTACGCAGGACCGTAAACGGCGCATACTGCCGCTGATTGCGGATTATACCCGTAAGTCCATTGCCGCATTTGTGGCGGAGTACCCCAATGTGGGGTTACTGGTAACATTGGGAGAAGCTATGAGCGACGAAGATGATGAAAAATGGTTCACCCAAACCATTATTCCCGGCGTAAAAGACGGGTTACAGGCATTGGGAAAAACCACGCTCCCGCCTATTGTAGTGCGTGGACATGATACCAATCCCCAGGCCATTATGAAAGCCGCTCTCCCATTGTATCCCAACCTGTATGTTGAAAACAAATACAACGGCGAGGCGCTCACCACTTACCATCCACGTGGCCCGTGGGCAGCCATGCACAGGGCTTTAAGCAAGCTAACTGTAGATATTGACAATGTCCATATCCTGGCTAACCTGGAGCCATTCCGGTATGGGGCCACCGCCTTCATTCAGAAATGCGTGCAGGCCATGCATAATATTCACGGGGCTAACGGGCTGCATCTTTACCCCGAGGCATCTTACTGGGACTGGCCCTATACAGCAGATAAGGCAAACCCCCGTTTGCTGCAGATAGACCGCGACTGGATCTGGTACCAGGCATGGGCGCGTTACGCGTGGAACTGCCACCGCAGCAGGAAAGAAGAAGACCATTACTGGAGCAGTTTGCTGGATAAAAAGTATGGTAGCAGGTCAGCAGGTGCACATATACTGAAAGCTTATGAAGAAACCGGTGAGATAGCACCTAAGTTACTACGGCGTTTTGGCATTACTAACGGCAACCGGCAAACGCTTACACTCGGTATGCTGATGAGCCAGCTGGTAAACCCTGAAAGATGGCGCGTATGGCCCGATCTATACGATTCCGACGGCCCTGAAGGTGAAACGCTCGCCACTTATGCCGCCCGGGAATGGCAACACCTGCCGCATACCGGTGAAACGCCCGTGCAGATCATTGCCGAAGTTACACAGCATGGCGAACGCGCTGTGAAAGCAATTGAAGCAGTAACTATGGTGCCAAAAGATACCGCCGGATTTGCACGGGTAAAAAATGACGTTTATTGTTACCAGGCGCTGGCCCACTTCTATGCGGCAAAAGTACAGGCAGCCTTATACGTACTGCGGTACCGCTACTCCCGCAACAATGAGGACCTGCAGAAAGCCCTTCCCTACCTGCAACAAAGCGTGGCGTATTTCAGGGAGCTGGCGGCTCTCACTAAAGACAGCTATCTGTACGCCAACAGTATGCAAACGCAGCAAAGAAAGGTGCCCGTTGGCGGCGATAATGGCCATAACAAAACATGGGTGGAGCTGCTGCCCTGGTATGAAGCAGAGCTGGGATACTTTACACAACATCTCGATTCACTAAAAAACACTTCGTTACATAGCAATAACGTAAACGCACCTACGTTACCGGTCCGGTTGCAACCGGCGCCAGTTACCCTATTAGATCCAGTTGCGGGGTATTATAAGCCAGTGGCTCAGCAGCGTGTATTTACCGATAAAGATATCCGTATACAGGCTGTACATCCTTCACTGGCGGATCTACAGGCATTATCTTTTTCCATGCAGCAGCAACAGGAAAATGGCACCACCCTTCGCTTCAGGAACACCCACCCGGTAAAAATGTTAGTCGGCTATTTTGATACAAAGGAGAAGAGCTACCTGCAGGCGCCCGACCTGGAAACTGATGCCAGTGCAGATGATCAGGGGCAGGCGGCCATCAGGATTACACACGCCTTATCGCTTTCTTCGATGCCGCCGGTAAACGTCCATACCTATTATTTTGACGCTGGCGAACATACGTTTATACCAGGTAAAGGCGCATGCCTGCTACTGGGCTTTACAGGCGGCAACCAGGAAATCAACGGATATAATACCAACCAGAAAGCAGACAGTACACAACAGCTGGATTGGTTATTTGAAAAATAAATACAAGCATATATGAAGCCGGTTATTTCACTCGATCATTCTTCCGATGCGCCCAAATACCAACAGATCATACAGTTCATTATCAATGCCATTGAAACCAACCAGTTAAAGATCGGCGACAAACTCCCTTCTGTAAACCAGGTTTGCGAAAATACCGGCATTGCCCCTAAAACCGTCATGCAGGCTTTCCGCAGCCTCACACAATCAGGTATCATATCGGCTGTAAGGTATAAGGGCTTCTTTGTGGCCAGCACCAATACGCAATCAACACACAATATCTTCGTATTATTTAACAGTCTCACTGCCTACAAAGAAGAAATATATGAAAGCATAAAAGATACGATTGCAGGTAAAGGCACAGTGAGCATTTATTTTCATCATAATAATGTGGCATTGTTTAATACGCTGCTGGCACAAAGCAATGGTAAGTACACTGCCTATATTATCATGCCTATCAGGGATAAGGGTATTGCATCATCCTTAATGCAATTGCCACAACATAAGATCTATATCCTCGACCTTGGCTATCGCGACTGGGGCACCAGGTATCCTTCTGTTTGCCAGTATTTCCGGGAAGATATTTACGGGGTATTGCGGCAGCATCTTACAAAGATCCGTCGCAAATACAATAAACTGGTGCTTGTAACAGGTCCCGGCTTTTATAATCTTACCCAGATTGAAAGCGGGTTCCGACTGTTCTGCAGGGAATCCGGGATCCGCTCAGCGGTTATTACCCATGTGGATAATAAACCGCTGACGCCCGGCGAATTGTATATACTGGTACATGACGGCGACCTCGTGCATCTTGTAAAGCGGATCAGCGCACTGTCACTGAAACTGGGAAAAGATATCGGGATCATTTCCTATAATGACATTCCTATCAAAGAAATTGCCGCCAATGGTATTGCTACTATTTCCACCGACTTTACGAAGATGGGGGCAGATATCATTAACATGGTGCTTCACAAAAAAAAGATGCATATCAAGAATCCCTGTAAACTGGTAGAGCGGCCATCGTTTTAAGTTCTTATTTCCCTTCGCATAAAAAGATAATAAGAAAGTGCAAAACAAACAACCGTAGCCGCAATAAGGCCGCTTACCTGTGGCCATACCACCAGCAGGCTTTCCCGCACCGATAGCGGCGACGGAATAGCGCCGGCCATTTGTTCCATTGTGAGAGGCCCCAGGCTGCGCACAGATGGCATCAGCAAGGTAGTGGTGGCATCTGTATACAACTGGCTTGGTACAAACCGCAGGAAGGTTAAAATGATCCTGTTGTATGCTACCAGCTGATCCTGGCTCAACACATCAGGGTTAGGCAGGAATGCTTTGATAATAACATTCACAATGATCTGGTAAAAGACCGTAAAGAATAACCAGATGGCAATAGCCGTTAATGCAGACGTGGCAGGCTGGCGAAATTTCACTGAAAGCAATATGGACAGGTTCAGCCAGAATGATACGTAGATCACGCTCAAAATCACAAAGCATAGTATCCGCATAAACTCAGACGGTTCTATACTTACACCGGTAATGATCAATCCGCCGCCTATCATTAATAGGTTAAGCGACAGGAAAAGCGTGCTGATAACAATGAGCGAGGCCACGAACTTAGCGTTAATCACCGAATCGCGGTAAACCGGTTGTGCCATCAGCCGGATCAGCGTACCGTTTGATTGCTCTGAATTAATGGCATCAAAACCAAGACTGATACCCAGCAACGGTCCAAGGAAGCCAATGAAGATATGAAAAGGCGGCAACGACCCATCTGTTGTGGTGAGCAGTTTCAGGTACAGGTATAACCTGTCGGGGTCGTTGATATTTGACACTGCCTTGGCAATGTTGGCCATAGACACATACATGGATCCCAGGAAAGTAAGCAGTATCAATCCCGCCAGGATGATGAAGCGCCAGCTATGCACCTGGTCTGCCACCTCCTTCCGTACCATGGCAAAGAAAGGGCTCGCTGCTTTATATCGCTGCTGGTTACTGCTTTTTGAACCTGCTGAAAAAAGACCGTTGAAATAGGCCGCTTGACTTTTCATTAGATACGTTTTCCTTTAAATTATTTTCAAAATACCGTTGATAGATTTCATCAAGGCCATAACTTTTCTGTTGTACGCCGGTAACATCAAATCCATGCTGCACGAAGAAACGTACAATATCAGGGGTGATATTTTCCCTGCCTGATATTTCCACTACTGTTCCATCTACTGTTACCTTGCTTACAGCCGGCATTTGCAGGATATCTTTTTCCAGCTCGATTGCCTCACTGATGGCGGCTTTCAGCGTTACCTGCACAGCATAGGGCGCTGCGTTGAACAGGTTGGCTGCCAGTGTTTCAATATTGCCTTCCGCCAGCAGGCGCCCACCAACGAATATGCCTACACGATTACATACCTGCTGCACCTGGTGCAGGTGATGCGACGATAATAATATGGTGAGCCCCTGCGCCTGGCTCAACTGCCGGATCAGTTCCAGGAAATCCCTTACGCCTGTAGGATCAATACCCAGCGTAGGTTCATCCAGGATGATCACTTCCGGTTGTTTAAGCAGCACATCTGCCAGCCCAAGCCGTTGTTTCATACCACGGGAAAAGGCGCCCGCCTTTTTATGTATAGCAGCTTCCAGTCCTACTTCCGCCAGCATGTTCCGGGCACGGTCCTTTACTTCCGCTTCCGGGATACCATTCAGCCGCCCGATGTAAGTAAGATTTTCCAGCGCCGTTAACTCATTGTAAAAGCCCACGTTATCCGGCATGTAACCCACTTTACGTTTTACCGGGATAGGATTACGCGCGGCATTCAGTCCGCAGATGCGCGCTTCTCCGGCAGAGGGTTCTGTAAGACCAAGCAGCATTAATATGGTAGTTGATTTCCCCGCGCCATTGGGACCAAGTAACCCGAATATTTCGCCTTTGCCGATAGCCAGGTGCAGGTTATCCACGGCCTTCAGTGAGCCGTAGTATTTGGTCAGCCCGTTCATCTCAATAATTGGTTGTTCCATAAGCTATCTCCTGCCATATTTACGGATAAGGTAATACACCGCACCTAACGCAACCACTATCACCAGTATGCCAAGCCATCCTGTAAGAACGGATGTAGTGACGGTCATACGGAAAGCCGCACTGGAAGAAGCATTGGTATTTTTAACGGAGAAGTTAGTGACATAATCACCGGCAATGGTTTTATCAGGTACACTCAGCGTAGCGGTAACTTCAGCGTCTTTCCCCGGTTCCAGGCGGGTAATAGTGGATGGTACAAATGCAGCATCCCATTGCGGGGGAGCCTGTCCGGAAAGATCGAGGTTCTCAAGTGCAATCGTCCCCGTGTTCTTCACCAGGAGATGGATCTCTTTACGGTTGCCCTCTGTTATTTCATCGCTCAGCCGGCCTGTTGGCGTAGTAAGCGCAACACCATACGAGCCTTTCACCACTGCTTCCAGGTTCAGCTTTGCCGAATCTGCGCCTGTTACCGCAAGTACCGGTATATTATATTTCCCGGGTTTGGTTTCTATAGCAGGATTAATTTCCAGGGTGATATCCTGTGTTTTTTCTGAATCGATATTCAATGATGTTACCTGTACACCCTCTACTTTAAAAGAAGCATTCCACCCCGGGGGCACATTGGCGGAAAGCTGGTATACACGGGATACAGCAGCGCCGTTATGTAACCTGGTGTTGTAGGTGAACGGCGTATTGGTGGCCGCTTCAATGTTAATAAGCCTCGCGGTGAATGGTGGTGACGAGTGATTGTTGGCCTGCGCCCCGCTTTGTTTGGTGAATGAAACAGCTAAAAGAAAAAAGCAAAGAAAAGATGGCAGATGCAACCGGATCTGCCGGCGATGTTGGTTGTTGCTTGCTAACATTGCTAACATAAGATTAATAAATAATAATTATATTCAGATGAAATAATAGCTATTTACTTCCAAGTACAGCAGTGGTAAAATGGTGGTCTGTATTTCAGACAGCGACCAATTTAAAAAGAAATATTAAATGCAATTGCAAAAGAAATGTGAAAATTTTAACAAAGACAAAGATATGCTGCCAGCAAACGTGTTTGTTTATTATGCCAACTATGATACGCCAATGCCGGCACACATTTTCAGTAAGCTGGCGGCAGTGCTTCCGGAAGGCCTACGGACGGCCATTTACCGGTACCGGCGATGGGAAGACGCACATGCTGCTTTACTGGGGAAACATTTATTACAGTACTCATTGCGGCGGCAACAGCTGCCACATACCCTCAAAGATATTGAGTACACCACCTACCGGCGGCCGTTTATCAAAGGAACTCCCGACTTCAATATCACCCATTCCGGTAATATTGTTGCCTGCGCGGTTGCTGAAAAAGGCCGTATTGGTATTGATATTGAAAAGCCACAGCTATTGCCGGCGGATGATTTCCGGCAACAGTTCAGCCGGGAAGAATGGAACGATATTTCCCTCGATCCTGCTCCACCAGCTGTTTTCTACAAATACTGGACACGAAAGGAGGCTGTATTAAAAGCTGCAGGCACAGGGCTGAACGAGGAACTGCATCTGCTTAATACTACTACAGATATTATCTTTTATGATCAGCATACCTGGCAGCTTCAGCCCATATCCATAACGCCGGCGTATACCTGCCACCTGGCATGCAGTGAAATGAATATTACGGTTTCTGTTCAGGAAGTGAGTACCAGTGAACTGGCAGCCGCTGTTATATTATAATAAACCTGTTTTACCCGGACTGTGGCAAATTCTCTTCAAAAAATGCCTAAACGTAAAAAACAATTATATTTTTTAAACGATTAATAACCAACAATTTAAAAGCAGGCTAAACATTTCTGGTGCGATATTGGTTTACCATTAGGCACATCAAAATCGTATGGCTATGAACAGGAAAATCCTAATCACGGAAAGCGATGTTGATATAAGGTTACTTTTATCATCATTGCTTGGGAAGCATTACCAGGTGTTTTTCTTAAATGATGTAGACCAATTACT
>NZ_DATMTE010000301.1:0-4746 GCF_035564935.1 Chitinophaga sp.
ATGCACAATGCAAAAGCGATATTCTTGCTTTACAGCAGGATATCAATAACAATAAGTTAAATATCCATGTGAACAATCTCAACTTCAAAAAATTACTGGCAATGGTAGACAGCGTAAAAATCATTGACCCGGCGTTGCTTAATAATATGTTATTGAATATGGAAGATGCCATCAGCACTACCACCTTCACCAAAAGCCTTATCCTGGTAAATCAAAATAATGAGGTAATGAGCTTGTATCACTCTTATTATGAAACTTATAACGCGTGGGCATTCCCCTGGGCATTTGATATCAACGGCGTTCGTGGAATGAGCAACGCTATCGAAATCCCCCGGTTTATCCGGGAAGTATTTCCTTCTTTTTTGGAGAGTCCTTATAAAATAGCGGCTTTACGTACCCTGGTTAAAAAGTGCTACATGAGCCCCAAATAATAGCTAAAGAAGAAACAGGATATTATTACACCTGTCTCTTCCTTTCCTGTAGTCGTTATTTTTTTATAAGATGATCCACTGCAATAGTGTTGTATTGGATAAAAACCAGGAGTACGGCGAAGAATGCGGCATGGATCAGTTGGGAAGGTAACGCATCCCAGTTTTCTATCATGGCGGTGCCAAATACCAGGAGCACCATTACCACGCCACCGGCAATAAGGGAAGCCCGGGTAAACAAGCCCACCAGGAGCAACAATCCGATTACAAATTCGGCGACAGGCAAAGCATAGCTGAAAGGTACCACCATCAGGTCCGGCAGCATAGATTTCTCAAAGCTTTTAACCATCCAGGCGCTGAAGCCATTTAATTTGGGGAGCCTTACCAGGCCGTGGCCGAACATACTGGCGGCTACAGCCAGCCGGAACAACAGGAATGCGATAGCGTTATTTTCCATTTGAGTGAAATTTTGTTAAGACAAAGATCTGGCGGAAGCCGGTAAATAATTTGTACTTTCTTAGGATCATTCTGTACTTTTGCAGGTATGTTACAAGAGAATTTATACCAGCCTTTTGAGATCGAATACCGGGAATGTACAGAGTGCCCGATAGATCCGCATAAACACAATTTTTTTGAACTCGTGTATATCGTGGAAGGCAGCGGCATGCAGTGCGTGAACAAGAACCAGCTGCCATACAGCCCCGGGAAACTGTTCCTGGTAATGCCGCAGGACTGTCACTCGTTTGATGTACAGGAATCTACTAAGTTCTTCTTTATCCGCTTTAATAACATCTATCTTCAAAATCAGCATAAAGACTGGATACAGCAACTGGAGTTCATTTTCCAGAATAATAACCATATGCCGGGTTGTATCTTAAAAAACAAAAATGATAAACCACTCGTAAAAGCACTGGTAGAAGCGCTGATCCGCGAACTGGTAAACCAACAGCCTTATCACCGGGAAATGGCCCAGCAAATCGTAAATACCATGATCATGGTAATTGCCCGGAACATCCTGCTGCAAATGCCGGAACAACCTAAACATCCCGCCAAACAGGATGCTTCCATGAATATACTGCGTTATATACATGAAAACATTTATACCCCTGAAAAGCTGCGGGCAGAGCAGATTGCAGCCCACTTTAATATTTCGCCTACTTACCTGAGCGAATATTTTAAACGTAACAACGGCGACAGCCTGCAGCAGTACATTACCCAGTATAAACTGAAACTCGTAGAAACAAGGCTGCAGTACAGCAGTATGCGGGTAGGGGAAATTGCGGATGAACTGGGTTTTACAGATGAAAGCCACCTGAACAGGATGTTTAAAAAATACAGAGGCATCAACCCTTCCGCCTACCGGAAGGAACTTCAATTGCAGGATAACTGACCCGCATAAAAAAGCGCCCGCAATATGCAGGCGCTTTTTACAATACTTTTTCTGTCACTATTCTTCGTCCTCTTCTTCCTCACCATCGTCTTCCAGCCACTCCATGTAAGAGTAGTACCAGTCTTCCAGCTGTTCCAGCAGTTCCTGTTTCTTCTCCGGAGCGCTCTTATAAAATTCTTCCACATTGTCGATTTCATGAATGATATCGATGTAGGCAGTTTCTTCATCTTCTTCCACCCGTTTGGCAAAGAAGCGGGGTTTCTCGGTATGAAAAATATATTCATTTTCCGGATCTGTTACAGGGTCGTCTGCAATGAGAAATTTAGGTAACTGTGCCATAAAGGAGTTATTTACTTTTAATGATGTTGTACGCTTTACAAGAGTTACAAAATTATTGATAATTAGCTTATAAAAAACATGCAGGGGGAATGAATAAATTTATAGATAAAATTTCACATCTTTATAGTCGTTAAAACCCATACCATATGCAGCAATATTGGCTCAGATGGGAAGAATGGATGCAGCGGAACGCCCCCCGGCTGCTCAATATCCTTCGTCCCGGTGTTACTTTTGAAGCGGTGGATTCCCTGGAAAACCTCATAGGAACGGCTATGCCGGCTTCTTTCAAAGCTTTTTATGCTATTCACAACGGCCAGCAAAAGGCCAGGGCCGGCCTGGTGGATGCAGATCAACTACTGAGCGTGGAAGATATCATCACCCAGTGGCATCACTGGAAAAACCTGCTGGACACAGGCACTTTCAATTATCATGATGAACCCATACTTTCCACACCGGATACCGGCATTAAAAACGATTGGTGGAACCCGCTGTGGATCCCTTTTACAGGCGACGGCTTCGGCAATCACCTCTGCATTGACCTGGACCCGGCGCCAGAAGGCAAACACGGGCAAATAATCACTTTCTGGCACGACGACAGCCACCGCGCCGTTGTAGCCGGCTCTTTTGAAGAATGGCTGCAGGACTATCTCAGCGCCATGGAAAAAGGAGCATATATTTTTGTGAAGAAATGGGGAATCGTACACAAAGATACCTTCCTGAACTACAACGACTGATGATACTGTACCGGCGAACTGCCTGTCCACCGCTTGAAAGCCCTCGTAAACGCACTTAGCTCATTATAACCAAGCATCCAGGAAATATCTTTTAAAGGATAATTACCGGAAGAAATATAATACACCGCCAGTGAATGTCGCACCGCATCTGCAATATCCTGATACTTTACACCTTCCTCTTTCAGTTTCCGCTGTAAACTGCGCGGGCTCATGTTAAAATTTGCCGCCATATTGTTCAGCGACGATACGCCAAGATAGGAGTTGGCCAGCAGGTAATTATAGATCCTGTTCTGCAGGGTTTGCGGCTGCCCCTGTGTTTTAGGCAGGCTACTCACTTTTTGCAGTAACAGGTTCTGAAGTTCATAATTGGCCGTTAATAAGGGCTCATCCCAATACCTGCTGCCGAATACCAGCACATATTCTCCTGCCCGTTTGGAAGGTTTACAACGAAAAACACGCTCATACTCCGCCGGGTCGGGAACCGTGTATGCCAGTCGCGCCGCCTGCGGAACAATTTTTTCCAGCAGCAAACCATCCAGTTCATGGATCACCATCATTAATAAAAGATCAATCAATTGCCGGAAAGCATAAGGCGGAGCGGCGCCATAATCCACCACCGGCAACAGCCGTACGGTAAAGTTCCTGGCAGTGCGGGTTACCTCCATCCTGCACTGGTCTGTAACCAGGTGCGTTAAAGCCGCAGCATGTGTGAGCGCGTCTCCTACCGTAGCGCTGCTCCTGATAATTTCGCCTACCACACCCAGGGCTGCGGGTTGCAGCGATTCGCCGAAATGTAATCCAAATAAAGGATCGTTGGTTAACCTGCCTGCATTCAGCCACAGATCCTGCAGCTGCTGTGCGGTAACAGGCGCGGTATGACTCTTTTTCAACGCCCCCAGGTCGATGCCCGCCAGCTTACAAAGCTGCGCGGCATCTACATCACGCTGCACCGCATATGCAATAATACTTAATACCAGCTGTTTCATATAACAAAGGTATTGGCTCTGCAGATTACAAAAATCATTGTGTCGTAAAATGGTAAGTATTTGTCGGCTAAAGATAAATGATAAAGGGTGCGCAGGCGATAGCTTTGCATTATCAATTCATCAACAATAAAAAAATATAAAATGGAACAGCAAACATTACAGGTAGTAACAGATTTTGTAAATGCAGTACAACAGGTAAACCTTGAAAAACTGGGCGCACTGCTGCACCCGGAAATAACCTGGGAACAACCGGGCAATAACCGTTTCTCCGGTATCAAAAAATCCAGCGGGGAAGTATTTCAGATGGTAGGCGGTATGTTTGAAGTATCAGAGAATACCATGTCGCTCCATGCGGTAAAAACCATCGCTGTAAATGGCAACCAGGCGTCTGTAGTACTTACCTGGAAAGCGTCCAGGCCGGGGGCAGAATTGCATACAGATAACGTAGACGTATATACGGTAAAGGATGGAAAAATTGTAGCAGCAAAAATATATGCGGAAGATATCCTGCAGGAAAATACTTTCTGGGGTAACTGATCAAACAATGTATCACGGGTAGCACCTTCCGGGCAACGGGCAGCCTGGAAGGTGTTTTTTATGTACAAATACTTCCCCTGCTGTTACAGGTAACAGTCGCTTTTTTTCTGCATTTGTTAAATAAGGAGAAATCAACTACCGGTTGTGTTCTTATAGCTACGCGTTACTTTTATTCTCCCTGAGGTGTAGGAACAGATAGATACAGACCAATTCGACTACTTCACAGGTGGAGGGTTTACCGTACATGAATATACGAAAATAAAATGATCCTATACGGGGAAAATCCCCGGTATGTACCTTGCAATACGGTAAAAAGAACATTTGTAAAAAAC
>NZ_DATMTE010000302.1:0-3017 GCF_035564935.1 Chitinophaga sp.
CACCTGGGAGAAGTTACCACCGTGTCTGCCTTATCGGCCCCCGATATTGCTACACTCAGTAAAAAGTTGGCAGCGACCGGATTCGCACTGCTGGAGGACAAAAAGACCAGGCTTGTTCTTGATATAAAGTCATTGATTGAACAGGTTTATTCGGGAAGTTATGATTTCCCCGATAATTTCCGGTTTTCCGACCTGGTAGTAAGTACGCTGAATAAAGATTATAATACCGCGAGCAGTATTTTTTCAGCAGCGGAAGACGTGACCCTGGAAAAGTACATCATGGAATACCGGATTGAGAAAACCAAGGAACTGCTGGTTTATACCAATGAAACCCTGGCCGATATTGCCTATAAGCTAGGGTTCAGCAGCGCGGCGCACTTGTCCCGCCAATTTAAATCCACCACAGGTTTAAATCCATCTTATTTTAAGGATGTCCGTAAAACCAGGTTATCCCTTTCCCATGGTCAGGAATCCCGGTCTTAAAATTATATACAATTCACAGGTAATAGTATAACATCCCTGCCTCCCGCCTGCTGTAGCTTTGTAGAAAATCGGGAAATATGTCTACAGCTATATCAGTACAGCAGGAAACAACTGCTGTCAGAAAGAAAAAAACAGAAAGTATAAAAGAAACCTTTCCTGTACTGGAAATGACCTGTGCAGCTTGTGCCGTTAGCGTGGAATCGATGTTGAAATCGGTGCCCGGTGTAGAGGACGCCGGTGTAAATTTCGCCAATCAAACAGCCTGGGTGCAATATCGCCATGGAAACGTTAGCCCCGAAGCCCTGCAAACTGCGATCCGTTCTATTGGTTACGACCTTGTAATTGAAAAAGAAAACCGGGAAGCAGTTAAAGAGGAAGCACAGCGCAGGCATTACCAGGAAATAAAAAAACGGACTGTCTGGTCGTCTGTATTGTCTCTCCCGGTTGTTATCATTGGTATGTTCTTTATGAATATGCCTTATGGCAATTGGATCATGATGGCATTGGCTACCCCGGTAGTGTTCATCCTTGGCCGCAGCTTTTTTGTGAATGCCTGGAAGCAGGCCAGGCACGGGAAAGCCAATATGGATACACTTGTAGCGCTTAGTACCGGTATTGCCTGGCTTTTCAGTGCATTTAATACAATATATCCGCAGTTCTGGCACCAGCGTGGTTTGCATCCGCACGTTTACTTTGAGGCTGCTGCCGTTGTGATCGCGTTTATCTCGCTGGGTAAACTGCTGGAAGAAAAAGCCAAATCCAATACTTCATCTGCCATAAAAAAACTCATCGGGCTGCAACCTAAAACAGTGTTGTTGGTTGGGCCGGATGGAAATACCAGCGAAGTGCCTGTTGCTGCCGTTAAAGCCGGTGACCTGCTGCTGGTAAAACCGGGTGAAAAGATCCCTGTAGACGGTAAGCTGTCTGCCGGTGAATCTTATGTAGATGAAAGCATGATTACAGGCGAACCTCTGCCTGTTGCCAAGAAAGAAGGCGACGGCGTATTTGCCGGCACCATCAACCAGAAAGGAAGTTTCCGTTTTACTGCAGAAAAAGTGGGTACTGATACACTCCTGGCGCAGATTATAAAAATGGTACAGGAAGCCCAGGGTAGTAAAGCACCGGTACAGAAACTGGTCGACAAAATTGCAGGAATATTTGTGCCGGTAGTAATTGGTATAGCTATTCTCACTTTTATTTCCTGGATGCTGCTTGGTGGAGATAACGCATTTACCCATGCGCTGCTGACTTCTGTTACAGTGCTTGTTATCGCCTGTCCATGTGCGCTTGGCCTGGCTACGCCAACAGCCATCATGGTAGGTGTAGGAAAAGGAGCTGAAAACAATATTCTTATTAAGGACGCCGAAAGCCTGGAGCTTGCACATAAAGTGAATGCGATCATACTGGATAAAACAGGTACCATTACTGAGGGTAAACCGGTAGTTACCAACATCGTGTGGAATAGCGGGGAAACCGGTCACCCGCTTCAGCAATCCATCCTGTACGCACTTGAACACCACTCGGAACATCCGTTGGCGGAGGCCGTAACGGGATATTTATCAGGCGGCGGCATTGGACCGGTGGCGTTAAAAGGCTTTGAAAGTATTACCGGACAAGGCGTAACAGGCACATATAACGGGCAGTCTTATTTTGTGGGCAATAAACGTTTACTCGACGAAAACCATATTACCATAAACAGCAGGTTAGCTGCAGAGGCTGCGAATTTGCAGGAAGAGGCCAAAACGGTTATTTATTTTGCCGGCGCCAAAGAGCTGCTTGCCATTATTGCCATTGCTGATAAAATAAAAGAAACTTCCAGGCAGGCTATCCATGCCTTGCAGCGTGATGGCATTGCGGTATATATGCTTACAGGTGATAACCAGCATACCGCCGCTGCTGTGGCAAGGGAAGTAGGTATAAAAAACTATAAAGCGGAAGTATTACCCTCTTATAAAGCAGATTTTGTAAAAGAGCTGCAGCAGGCCGGGAAAGTGGTAGCCATGGTTGGAGATGGTATTAACGATTCACAGGCGCTGGCCCAGGCCGATGTGAGCATTGCCATGGGCAAGGGCTCCGATATAGCCATGGATGTTGCTAAAATGACGCTGATCACTTCCGACCTGAACAGCATTCCAAAAGCACTCAGGCTTTCCACGAAAACTGTGAGCACCATTAAACAGAATCTTTTCTGGGCCTTTATATACAATGTTATCGGTATTCCTATTGCCGCCGGTGTATTATTCCCCATAAACGGATTCCTGCTGGATCCTATGATTGCCGGCGCTGCCATGGCCCTCAGCTCCGTAAGTGTGGTGAGCAACAGCCTGCGGTTGAAAGCAGCAAAATTGTAATGCAGAAAATAAAAATGTACGAAGAATGTAACAGACGACGTAACGGTGGAAATTGACTAATAATAATTATATAAAAGTTACAGGCAATTGTATAAGATACAGTACCTGTACGCGCAGTAACTTTACATCATCAAACCGGAAATAATTAAATTTTAAAAGAAACAGACCATGGAAACAGTTCAA
>NZ_DATMTE010000303.1:0-5193 GCF_035564935.1 Chitinophaga sp.
AACGCTACTGGTAACGGTTACAGCTGATTGATGTTTCCTGTGCTAAAGCTTGGCCCATTAGCAGGTTCGCATAAAACCCTGTACCCTGGCTTGTTTACCAGCTTTTTTACTAATAACGCAGGACTGGACCAACTATTGTACCAAAGTCCGGATGCCCCGGAAATAGTGGATTTCCTGTGGATAAGTTTAGTAAAGATCCCTACTTAAATAACCTCCATTACGGTGGTAAAAGCGATAAAACGGTCGCCGAAAAGATCATACCCTCTTTGCCGCAGCGCCTGTTGGTGCTGGTCTGCGAAGGATTGGTAGTCATTCAGGCTATCTGCAAAATATTGCACAACATAGGTAGGTCCCTCTTCATCGTCCTGCTCCAGTAAACGGCTGATGCGGTAATCATGAAAGAGTCCCGTGGCCAGCATCGCCGGAATATGCTCCTCCTGTAACCATTGAAGCCACCTGAAATGCGTATCTGTGGCTACTTTGGTAGTTACGTTGTATATAATCATACCTCTCTTTGTTTATACTGCCAGTTCCACGAATACCGGACAATGATCCGAGTGTTTTACCTGTTGGTAAATAGCAGCATGTTTCAGACGCTCTTTCAGTGGCAGGGCAACGTTGATATAGTCTATACGCCAGCCCTTGTTATTGTTCCTGGCATTGGCCCGGAAGCTCCACCAGCTGTATTGATGGGGATCGGTATTAAAATGACGGAAGCTGTCTACGAAGCCGCTCTCAAAGAAACGGTCCATCCATGCCCGTTCTTCGGGCAAAAAGCCGGTAGCGTTTTTATTGCTCACAGGATCATGGATATCTATTGGTTTATGACAGATATTGTAATCCCCGCATACTACCAGGTTGGGACGGGTTTTTTTCAGTTCATCCAGGTAAAGGAAGAACTCTTCCAGCCATTGGTATTTATAGGTTTGACGAAGCTCTCCGCTGGTACCGGAAGGGAAGTAAGTATTAATCAGGGTGATATCGCCGAAATCGAGCCTTATAAAACGGCCTTCCAGGTCGCTCTGGCCGTGGCCACTGCCATACTGTACAAAGTCGGGTTTTATCCGGGTAAGCACGGCTACGCCGCTGTATCCTTTCTTTTGGGCCGGGTACCAGTAATGTGCATAACCGAGATTGTCGAATTGCTGGAAGTCAATGTTTTCCTGGTGGGCCTTTATTTCCTGCAGGCAGATAATATCAGCGGGATCTGTTTGTAACCATTCTGTGAAGCCTTTGGTCATGGCTGATCTCAGGCCATTCACATTGTAAGATATGATTCTCATGTTGGGTGTTGTTTAGGGCATTACATCACTAAATTTACGAATTACGGATCTGTGGTCAGATAATGCGAAAAAATCCGCCTTTTATCCCTCCACAGATCCGTAACAATTAACGGGTAATGCTTTTATATATCGTATTCGAGGTTGGGACGCAGCCATTGTTCGGCTTCTTCTACTGTCCAGTTTTTACGGGCAGCATAGTCTGTCACCTGGTCTTTTTCAATTTTTCCAAGACCGAAATACTTACCCTCCGGGTTGGCAAGATACCAGCCGCTTACACTGGAAGCGGGGTACATAGCCAGCGATTCGGTGAGGGTGATGCCGGTGTTTTCTGTAGCGTTCAGCAATTCAAACAGTTTCCATTTCTCGGTATGGTCCGGGCAGGCCGGGTAACCCGGCGCGGGGCGGATACCTGCATAGGCTTCTTTGATCAGGTCTTCATTGCTCAGATGTTCCTCTGATGCATAGCCCCAGAACTCTTTACGCACACGTTCGTGCATCAGCTCTGCGAAGGCTTCTGCAAGCCTGTCGGCCAGTGCTTTCAGCATGATGCTGTTATAGTCGTCGTGTTCCGCTTTGAATTTCTCCAGCCATTTTTCAATACCGATACCAGTGGTTACCGCAAAGCCGCCTATGTAGTCGGTTTTGCCGGATTCGGCAGGGGCAATGAAATCTGCAAGGGAAAGGTTAGGCTGCCCCGGTGCTTTCTTTACCTGCTGGCGCAGAAATTCCAGCTGTACCGGTTTGATCTCCGGTTGTTCAGGAGTTACCTTTACAGAATCAGGAGCTACCCTGCTGGCAGGATAGAGGCCAATGACAGCATTGGCGCCCAGCCACTTTTCCGCAATTATTTTGTTTAGCAATTCTTTTGCATCATTAAACAGCCGGGTAGCTTCCACGCCTACTACTTCATCAGTGAGGATCTGCGGGAACTTGCCGTGTAGTTCCCAGGCAATAAAGAAGGGCTGCCAGTCGATATATTTCGCAATTTCACCGAGATCATAGTTTTCAAACTTCATCACACCGGTCATTTTAGGCTTCACAGGTGTGAAGGCATCCCAGTTGATGTCGGTTTTATTGGCCTGGGCATCAGCGATCGGCAGGAATTGTTTGGTTTGTTTCTTATTCTTAAAAGCTTCGTTCAGCTTCTGGTATTCTGTTTGTATACCGGCCAGGAATCCGGGTTTCAGCGCTTTATTAAGGAGGCTGCCGGTTACCGTAACGCTGCGGGATGCATCCAGTACGTGTACCACGCCGTGTGCATATTCCTGCGCTATTTTAACTGCGGTATGGGTGCGGCTGGTGGTAGCGCCTCCGATGATCAGCGGGATATTGAAATCCTGCCGCTTTAATTCACGGGCAACGTGTACCATTTCATCAAGACTGGGGGTGATCAGGCCACTCAAACCAATGATATCCACTTTTTCCTGGCGGGCGGTTTGCAGGATCTTTTCTGCAGGCACCATTACACCCAGGTCAATAATTTCATAGCCGTTACAGGCCAGCACCACGCCTACAATGTTTTTGCCGATATCGTGTACGTCGCCCTTTACAGTAGCCAGCAGGATTTTACCGGCGGCTTTTATTTCCCCGCCTTGTTCTGCCTGTATCCGTAATTTCTCCTGTTCTATATATGGTGTGAGGATGGCCACGGATTTTTTCATTACACGGGCACTTTTCACCACCTGCGGGAGGAACATTTTACCGCTGCCGAACAGGTCGCCAACAATGTTCATCCCCGCCATCAGCGGGCCTTCAATTACATCCAATGGGCGGGGGTATTTCAGGCGGGCTTCTTCCGTATCTTCATCTATGTATTCGGTGATACCATTTACGAGTGCGTGGCTCAAACGGTCTTCCACAGTGCCCTGTCTCCAGGTTTCATCTTTCTCTATTACCTTCCCTTTGGCCTTTACGGTTTCTGCGAATTGTATCAGCCTTTCCGTAGCATCCTCCCGTCTGTTTAGTATGGCATCCTCACAAAGTTCGCGCAGGGTGGGTTCTATATCATCATAGATCTGCAGCATCCCGGCATTTACAATACCCATATCCATTCCGGCTTTGATGGCGTGGAACAGGAATACAGAGTGCATGGCTTCTCTTACGGTTTCATTACCGCGGAAAGAGAAGGATACATTACTTACACCGCCGCTTATTTTTGCGAGGGGCATCAGTTGTTTGATACGACGGGTGGCATTGATAAATTCCACCGCGTAGTTATTATGTTCTTCGATACCGGTAGCGATAGCGAAGATATTGGGATCGAAGATGATATCCTGGGGAGCAAACCCTACCACTTCGGTGAGTATCTTATAGGCGCGGTGACTGAAGCTCACCCTTTTTTCTTCGGTATCAGCCTGGCCGTGTTCGTCGAATGCCATTACCACTACTGCGGCGCCATAGCTTTTGCAGATGTGCGCCTGCTCAATGAATTTGGCTTCTCCTTCCTTTAAGCTGATAGAGTTAACAATACATTTACCCTGAACGCATTTCAGCCCGGATTCAATCACGGAAAACTTACTGGAATCGATCATCACCGGGATGCGGGAAATATCCGGTTCTGCCGCCAGGAGGTTAAGGAAGGTAGACATAGCCGCTTCTCCGTCGAGCAGGGCATCATCCATGTTCACGTCCAGGATCTGCGCGCCGCTTTCCACCTGTTGGCGGGCAACAGACAGGGCTTCTTCGAATAGTCCTTCTCTTACGAGGCGGGCAAACTTCTTGGAGCCGGTTACGTTGGTGCGTTCTCCTACGTTAATGAAATTTGTTTCAGGTCTTACCACCAGCGGTTCCAGGCCACTCAGGCGCATAAAGGGTTTGATCACCCTGCGTTCTTCACCGGCAATAGGTTCGTTGACAGTATCTGTATTGTTTATAATTGTTTCGCTCATTTCTGCTGTAAGTGATGTTTGAATAGAAAACCTGCCTGTTACGGCTTATCAGGCGAGAGTTTCGGCTAATACGGGTTTGAGGCGTGGTTTGATATGTTTCACATGTTCTGCAATGTGGCGTATATGATCGGGGGTGGTACCGCAGCAGCCGCCTACTATGTTAACGAAGCCCGATGAGGCAAAGTCTTCAATGATACAGGCGGTATCTTCCGGTTCCTCATCATATTCTCCAAAGGCATTGGGTAAGCCGGCATTGGGGTAGCAGCTCACATAGCAGCTGGCTATGTTGGAGAGCTCCTCTACGTAAGGACGCATTTGCTGTCCGCCCAGGGCGCAGTTTAAACCGATGGAAAACGGGTTGGCATGCATAACCGAGATATAAAATGCTTCCAGGGTTTGCCCGCTGAGGGTTCTGCCGGAGGCATCTGTGATGGTACCGGAAATCATTACCGGGATTTCAGGTTTGCCTGATTCACGGTAGTATTTCTTGATGGCATAGATGGCTGCTTTACAGTTCAGCGTATCAAAAATAGTTTCTATCAGCAGCATGTCCACCCCGCCATCGGAGAGGCCACGCACCTGCTCTTCATACGCTGCAGCCACTTCGTCGAAGTATACAGAGCGGAACCCGGGATTATTAACATCCGGCGACAGCGACAGGGTTTTGTTCATCGGGCCGATGGCGCCGGCAACAAAACGCGGCTTACCGGGGTTTTTGGCGGTGTATTCCGCCGTAGCCCGTTTAGCTATTTGCGCGGCTGCTACATTCAGCTCATAGGCCAGCGCCTGCATATCGTAGTCGGCCATCGCAATAGAAGTGCTGCTGAAAGTATTGGTTTCAATAATATCAGCGCCTGCTTCCAGGTACTCTTTGTGGATGGCTTCAATGATTTGAGGCTGAGTAAGATTAAGAAGGTCGTTATTGCCTTTAAGATCACTTGGATAGTCGGCAAAGCGTGTGCCCCTGTAGTCTGATTCCTGGAGTTGGTAGCGTTGAATCATGGTGCCCATGGCGCCATCGA
>NZ_DATMTE010000304.1:0-16116 GCF_035564935.1 Chitinophaga sp.
ATTGTTCCAACGGTCAGACTTTTTTTATTGCCGCTGAAACCCGCATGAATAAAGCGTTACAGCAGACTACATTTTTATCTCTCTAAAATTTACTCCTGACCAATCCTCTTTTTCATACCCTTTTTACAGTAAATGCATAAACCAGCCAACCCCCTCTTTTTTTCAAATTTTGGGTTTTTCTACCCCAAAAGCGGGGAAATTGTCTTATTCAGGATGATGATGATTATGATGATTTGATTTTGAACTAAGCCGTTTAATGAAAAGAGTAATCAGTGTAATCATCATCATCCTGAATAAGATAAAATCAAAAGGCTTTATATAGCCGTGCTAAATAATTGTGAATGTGGTACTTGTCGCCACAGCCTTGCATCAAAGGCCATACAAATGTTGCGGATGAACGGCCTTCCGAGGGGTGTAACCAACACCTTTTGAGGCAGTACCTGTACCAGGCCATCCTTCTCCGGTTCCTGTAATCGCTGCAGGCCTTCAGTTATAGCATCGCACTGTGTATCTGCCTTGCTCCAGGTAGTTTCAAACCTGCACATCAGCTCATGAATATGCTTCCGCAGCAACCCGTCTTCTTCATTCAGGATATGGCCCCGCACAACAGGAAACTTTCCCTGGTTCACCAGCTCCTGGTACTTATCTACTTTCTTTTCATTTTGAGCATAAGCATACCAGCTGTCGCCGATGGAAGATGCTCCCAAACCAACCAGCAGGGTGGTATGCGAAGCCGTGTATCCCATGAAGTTGCGGTGCAACCTGCCTTGCAGGAACGCCTTGTGCAATGCCTCTCCCGGCAGTGCAAAATGATCCATACCAATCTCTGTATAACCATTGCTGTCGAACAATAATTTGCCCAGCTCATACAGCTGCCTTTTCTCTTCATCTTTAGGAAGATCCGCTTCGGTATAACGTCGCTGACCGGTTCCTTTTATCCAGGGAACATGTGCATAACTGTAAAAAGAGATCCTGTCGGGGTGTAACCGGACAACCTTGTCAATGGTATCCTGCATACTTTTCAATGTTTGCAACGGTAACCCGTAAATGAGATCGAAATTGATGGAAGTAAAACCGATCTTCCTGGCGTTCTCTACTACAGAAGCCACCATTCCGAAGGGCTGCAAACGGTTAATGATTTCCTGTACCCGCATATCAAAGTCCTGTATGCCTAAACTGATCCTCCGGAAGCCCAGGTTGTATAACAGCTGCAGATGTTCAGGAGTGGTATTGCCCGGGTGGCCTTCAAAGCTCAGGCTGGCATCGGGCAGCAGTTCGGCAGTTTGATAAATCCCGTTCAGCAGCATCGCTAAATTTGTTGCACTGAAAAAGGTGGGAGTGCCTCCGCCAAGATGTATTTCCCGGATACGCGGCCGGCCGCCGAAAGTATCAATATACAGCTGCCACTCCTTCAGCAATGTTTCAATATAGGGTACTTCTACCCCATGGTTAATGGTAATGTGTTTATTGCAACCACAGTACGTACACATGCTTTCACAGAAAGGTAGGTGAATGTATAAACTGATCCCGTCTTTACCGTTCGACTCCCCGAAGGAACGTTTCAGTAACGTTTCCCATTTTTCCGGGTGAAAAGTTTGTTCGTCCCAGTAAGGAACAGTGGGATAACTGGTATAGCGCGGTGCGGCTACGTTATATTTACTGATGAGGCTCATGTTGATTTCATGGTTTATGACAACAATTTTCAACTACATGTTCATTACCGGATGTAAGCACAGGGCTGATGTATGGAATGCCCAGGTTCAGACCACGGAGTATCAGCAACACGCCCATGATACTGATGGCTACCGGTACCATGCTGCGCATCCGGTTGCGTACCGGTAAGCTGATCAGGTGACTGAACCAGGTAACACCGGCCATAGCGGGTAATGTACCGGCGCCAAAGGCTGCCATGAACAGCATCCCTTTCAATACGTCGCCGGAGGCAATGGCGCCCGCAATACCCAGGTATACCAGGCCACAGGGAAGAAGCCCGTTCAGGAAACCAATGGCATACAACGTACTGAAACGCTGCTCACGTAACAGGCCGCCCAAAAGAGATTTTATTTTTGTAGTAAAAGCATTGGGAAGATGCCTGCCTTTTGTTAATCTTATGCCGGCGCTTTTCAATACCACCAACAGCAGGAGTAAACTACCGGTAATAATGGATAGCCACTGCTGTAATCCTCCCACATATAATTGCCTGCCCAGCCAGCCAAAAAACAATCCGAGGATAGCGTAGGCGCTGATGCGGCCGGCATTGTATAACCCGATACCCGCCAGCTTCCGGATGCCCTTAAGGTGCTGTACAGGCAGCGTTAACGCAATAGGGCCGCACATGCCTATACAGTGAAAGCTGCCCATAAAACCCAGTATGAAAGAAGCAATCATAATGTGTATATCTTTTGTAATTTTTTAAATAACTAACCAGGCTCAGTTAATATTTATCAATTGTTCCTGGTAGTAGGGCAAATTGTTCATAGTCCATGCTACTTTCACTTTATACTGTCCACGGATAAATAATCCCTTGTCAATGAATTGTTGCCCTTGTACATCCGGTTGAAGAGGGATTAATATATCCTTACCGGAATCAGAGGGCCGGTAAAAAGTGAGTTTGCCGGTAACGGGCCTACTCCGCAGCTCAGGCGGAAAAGAGATCAGTACCCCGGTATCTTCCTGCGATATACTTACCGGCGCCGACAGCCTGCCGGCATTTTCTTTTCCATCAATTACCTGCTGGTATTTCAGTTCCTCACTGTAATAGTCGGGCGTTACCATATCAATCCTGGTACGCATGCTTTTGATAACCAGCGTTAAAATACCGGCTGCAAATACTACGAATACTATGATGATCTTATGTCCCCAGTTCATGGTAATATTTTTTTAAGATGATATAATGCTTTATCCTGTTTATTGCACTGGTCCTAAAAACGTGGTGCGTATACGGGTAATCCTTTCCTCTTTTTCATAAAGGCCGATATATAAAGCAGATTTGCGCTGATGCACAAACTTTTTGGGTAACACGATAAAGAAGGTGCCTTCTCCCTGTCCTTCCGCTTTCACATGGATCACTGCATTACCAACCATGGCCACCACCCCGCTTTCATCTTCCAGTTTCAACCCCACCGGGATGTCCCGGCCTGTTTTATTCACGAGTTTTATACGGTACAGGTTTGATAAGCTATCCGCACCTCTTTCCTGGTACAGCATGCCCGCAGTGCGCATAATGGTGCCGCTTACCGGCTTCCTGCTTCCCAGCATAAAGCTGATGGCAATGAGTAATGCTGTGAGCACGGTGGAGTATACTTTAAGCCGGGAGGTAAAACGCAATTTTTGTTTGCTGGCAATACCGTTTTCAGAAGCATACCGGATCAGTCCTTTCGGCCGGCCGGTTTGTTCCATCATGAAGTCGCAAGCATCAATACAGGCGGTGCAGTTCACGCATTCCAGCTGGGTACCGTTCCGTATATCTATCCCCGTAGGACATACCTTCACGCATTGCATGCAATCAATACAATCGCCCTGTGCCCGGGATTCATTTTTGCGGAACTTTCCACGGGGTTCTCCCCTTTCATAATCATAGGCTACCAGAATGGAGTTCCTGTCCAGCAATACGCCCTGTAAGCGGCCATACGGGCACACAATTGTGCAGATCTGTTCCCGCATAAAGGCAAACACGCCATAGAATACCCCGGAAAATACCATGATGGCAATAAAGCCACCGGTATGCGCCGATAATGGCTCATTGATGATGTGCCCCAGTGCTTTGGCCCCGATGATATAAGCGAGGAAGATGTTGGCAATGAGGAATGACAAGGCATAAAAGGCGATATGTTTTCCCGTTTTCCGGATAATTTTATTGGTGTTCCACGGCGATTGCTGTAACATTTTCTGCGCCGCCGCATCTCCTTCTATCCAGTATTCCAGGCGCCGGAATAACATTTCCATAAAAATGGTTTGTGGACACATCCACCCGCAGAAGAGCCTTCCAAAAGCCATTGTAAACACTACTATGAACAGGATGAAGGCCAGCATGGCCAACCCGAAAATGAAGAAGTCCTGCGGCCAGAAAATAGCGCCAAAAAGGATAAACTTTCCCTCCACCACATTCAGCATAAATAAAGGCCTGCCATTTACGGAAATAAACGGCAGGCTGAAGAAAACACTAAAATACAGGAGGCTTACCCAGCTACGGATATTGTACCAGCGGCCTTTGGGCTGCTTTGCGTATATCCAGTTGCGTTTGCCCTGCCCGTCAACGGTAGCTATTGTATCTCTGAATGTGCTGTTGGTCATAACCGGTGCTTTATTCTTTTTGTCCCTGTGGTTCTTTGGCATTGGGCGGATTGCTGCCATGTAAGGTTTTGATATAGCAGGCTACCTGCGCCAGTTGCTTTGGTGAAAAGTCTTCCTGCCACGATTTCATTCCTTTATCGGCCACGCCGTATTTGATTGTTTTAAACACTTCGTTGAGCTTACCGCCATGCAGCCAGTAATCGTCTGTAAGGTTAGGGCCCACCACTCCTTGTCCCTGGGGCCCATGACAGGGGGCACAGTTGGAGATGAACATCTTCTGGCCTGCAGCGATATCTGCCGGGTCGGTAAGCATGGCCACATTGTTTTCATCGATGTTATTGGCTGCTTTTTTAAGGTATTCCTGTTTGGCAACGGCTGCCTTTTCTTCTGCTGCTGCCAGCTCTTCCAGCTGGCTGGGTGCTGAGTGGGAAATTTCGGTACGCCAGAAGTATACCACGCCAAAACAAACGGTGAATATAAATCCCCATTTCCACCACGGGGGCGTTGGATTATTAAGTTCACGGATGCCGTCGAAGTTATGCCCCATGTCTTCTTCCGCTTCTGCTGCGGCGCTTACCGTTTTGGTTTTATTGATCTTTTCGAACCAGGATACTGCTGGCTTGCCTGGTGCGGGCGCCTTTGCCGGTTTACGTTTTCTTTTGATGCCCACCAGGTAGCGTAGCAGGTATAAAAGACTGATGATCACCGCCAGCTCCAGTATAATAACAGATACCAGCAGGTAGAACGAGGTTTGTGACAGCTTTGTAAAATAAGGGCTGGCTGCCTGGCCGGCCTCCTGTGCAAAGGCGTTGTTCCCGATGAGTGTCAGCACGACAATACCCCCGGTTACCAGTATTTTACCGGCATCTTTCTTCATCTTCTCCCGGAAAATATCCATAGCGCCCAGTACAGCGTTGGCGAGGATGCCAATAGCCAGTAATAATCCCCCGGCTACCGCCAGTAATACAAGGGCTACCGGATCTGATAGCTCGGAAGGCCCCTGTGCTCCGCTGTCTGCAAAGGCAGGGATACTGCATAATAAACTGCCGGCCAATAGCTGTATAAACTGCTTATTCATGATGTTTCTTTTATTGGGGATTTGTATCGTCATTTTCTAACGGAATACGGCTGATATGATCCACCATTTTTTTGTCTGCTTTAAAAGCCCATAGTGAAGCCGCCACAAAAAAAGTAGTAAACAACAGCAGCGATGCCATCGGGTAAACGCTGATGCCGGCTATAGATTCCAGGTAGTTAATGAACTTCATGATATTGGATTTAGAATTGAGCTTTATCTGCTACCGGCGCTGATTTTGGGGCCGACTTAATATCTTTCCCCATTCTTTGCAGGTAGGCGATTAACGCGATGATTTCACGATCGGCTTTGATAGGCAGCTTATCTTTTTGAAGGGACGCTGCAATTTGTTGCGCCTGTTTTTCGAGGTCGGCATTGGCCTGTTGCTCATAACCGGCGGCATAGGGCACACCCAGTTTCCGCATCACATTGATCATAGCAGGTGTTTTGCTTTTATCTACCCTTTCTTCAAACAACCATGGATAAGCGGGCATAATGGAACCTGGCGACATAGAAGTAGGATCCAGCATATGGTTGAAGTGCCAGGAATCAGGGTACTTACCGCCAATCCGTGCCAGGTCGGGACCTGTACGCTTTGAGCCCCACTGGAAAGGATGGTCGTATACAAATTCGCCGGCTTTGGAATATTCGCCATAACGGGCCACTTCGTCGCGGAAAGGACGGATCATCTGTGAGTGGCAGGTATAGCAGCCTTCTCTCACGTAAATATCCCGGCCATGTAATTCCAGTGGTGTATAAGGCTTTACACTGCTGATGGTGGGGATGTTACTACGGATAAGAAAGGTGGGCATCATTTCCAGTAATCCGCCAATGGCTACCACCACCAAACTGAATACTACCAGCTGTATAGGCCGGCGCTCTATCCAGTTGTGCCAGTGCGCTTTACCGTGGGTAACAATTTCTTTGGGCAATGCCGCTGCTTCTGCTGCTTCGTTGGCAATAAAAGCGCCCCTGCGGATCGTTTTGGAGAGGTTTACTACCATCAGTATAAGCCCGCTGATGTATAATACGCCTCCCAGTGCGCGCAGTGCATACATAGGCACTATGGTGGTTACTGTTTCCAGGAACTGGTATTTCAGTTGTCCTTCTTCCGTAAACTGTTTCCACATCATGCTTTGCGTAAAGGCAGCCCAGTACAGCGGGATTACATAGAAGATGATGCCCAGTGTACCAATCCAGAAGTGGGTATTGGCCCATTTGCGGGAATAAAGTTGCGTTCCGAAAATGCGGGGGATCATCCAGTAAAGAATACCAAAAGTGAGGAAGCCATTCCAACCCAGTGCGCCTACGTGAACATGCGCAATGGTCCAGTCGGTATAATGACTGATGGCATTCACATTTTTCAGCGACAGCATCGGTCCCTCAAAAGTGGCCATACCATAGCAGGTAAGCGCAACCACAAAAAATTTCAGGATGGCATCTTCCCGCACGCGGTCCCATGCGCCGCGAAGAGTAAGCAGTCCATTGAGCATACCTCCCCAGGAAGGTGCAATCAGCATAATGCTGAATGCGGTTCCAAGCGATTGCGCCCATTCAGGCAAAGCAGTGTACAGCAGGTGATGCGGGCCGGCCCAGATATAGATGAAGATCAGTGACCAGAAGTGGATGATGGACCAGCGATAGGAATATACCGGCCTGTTGGCGGCCTTAGGTACAAAATAATACATCAGTCCGAGGTAAGGGGTGGTAAGAAAAAATGCTACCGCATTATGCCCGTACCACCACTGTACCAGTGCATCCTGCACGCCCGCATACCAGCTGTAACTTTTGAACAGGGATAAAGGAAATTCGAAAGAGTTGATAATATGGAGCATGGCAATGGCTACCCATGTGCCAATGTAAAACCATATGGCTACGTATAAATGTGATTCGCGCCTGCGGAGGATAGTTCCCAGCATGTTGGCGCCGAATACCAGCCATATAAGCGTGATGGCAATATCGAAAGGCCATTCCAGTTCTGCATATTCCTTACCGGTGGTATAACCCAGGAGCAGCGTGAGGGCGCCTCCGGCAATAATGGCCTGCCATCCCCAGAAATGGATCTTACTCAGCAGGTCGCTGAACATACGCGTTTTGCAAAGCCGTTGCAGCGAATAATATACGCCCATGAAAATACCATTGCCCACAAATGCAAAAACCACGGCGTTGGTGTGTACAGGCCTCAGCCTGCCGAATGTGATGGGTGCAAATCCCATGTTAAGGCCGGGAAGCACCAGCTCCAGCGCTGCCCATAGCCCGGCCAGCATGCCTATTAGCCCCCAGAACATACAAGCGTAGGCAAACCATTTCACCGTGCGGTTGTCGTAATAAAATTTTTCGAGTGACATAGCGGTATTTAAAAGGTATTGATAAATGCGTTTATTCGTTAACGTTATCTTTCTTATCGTCAAAAAGAATACGGTGTGCCGGTGAGAAATCATCTTCAAACTGGCCATTTTTTACGGACCAGATAAAGGCGGCGAGAAAGCCCATGGCTACGAGTAAACTAACGCCGAGTAAAATGATGATAACGCTCATGGTTATTTATTTAATGAGGATAAACCTTGCTGTTTCCAATGCCTGCAACGCATGTATTTCGTTGGCGCCGAAAGAGAAAATATCGCCGGTTTCAAGAATGGTTACTTCTTCATTGAGCATAAATGCTATCCTCCCTTCCAGTATAAGTATCATGGCATGGGCCGGCGATGTATGCGGCGGGATCTGATGTCCCTGCTGCATAATGAGCAGGGTGGCGTCAAAGCGTTTTGTTTTCAGTATAGCACAACTCTTCACTTTTTCATTTCCCGCTACCTGCATTACGTTCATTACTTTCATGGACGATGTGTTGTGATGTAATTACAGTGCTTCTTTTCCGGCATGCCTCACCCGTTGCGTGTAAACAGCCTTTTTTCAGCGGCTGTTTACACGCCCATTTCACACGGGTTTATTTGAGGTCTTGCTTAGATTTACTGTGTATGTTTCGTATAATAGCAAAGGTAAAAGGAGCTTACCATTGCTACAATGATTTTACTCAATCAGGAATATGATTTTTGTCATTCAATTGCGCCAATGCTTTACTGTAAAGTATTTTTCCCTGCCATTCGCTGCATGCAAAGGTGACCAGGATAATGCTGATGGAGCTGGCGGGCATCAGTATGGCTGCTACCAGCGGTGATAAAATTCCCTGTACGGCGAAGTATAACCCGGTAATATTATATAGCAGCGACAACACAAAGCTGGCCAGGATAATCCGTTTGTTCGCTTTGCATAAACGGATGAAAGATAACAGCAATGGCAGTTGCTGTGCATCTAGTATACCGTCGCTCGCAGGGGTGAAATTGTTACTGTCTTCTGTTAATGAAATACCGATATCGCTTTGTTTCAGGGCGCCGGCATCATTTAATCCATCGCCGATCATCATTACCTTTTCTCCTTTTTTTTGCAGGGAGATGATATAAGCGAGTTTATCGGCCGGCTGTTGTTCGAACAACAGCGTGGCACTGTTGCCCATCAGCTGTTGCAATTGCCTGATAGTATGGTTGTTATCACCGGAAAGTACGGATAGGGAGTACCTGGTTTGGAGTTGTTGTATCAACGGGCGTAAGCCGCTGCGGTAGCTGTTGCGGATCGTAAACAGCCCGTAAAGTTTTTCGTTGACAGATACATATACCAGGCTTCCTGTTTGTTCATTTTTTTGGGGAGCGCCTGTGAATCCCGCATTGCCCAGGCGGATGAAATATCCATCTACCCATCCGCATACGCCTTTGCCGGGAAACGAGCGGAAGTCGTGTATTGGCTGCGGCTGAGGGTTGCCGCAATACTGAACAACAGCCCTGCTTAAAGGATGTGTGGATTGCGCTGCCAGCGCCGCTATCCTTACCTCCTGTCCCGGCGTAAGCGAATTGCCGTAATAAATAACGGAACTGCCTGTTTTGCCGGTGAGCGTACCGGTTTTATCGAATACAATATGGGTAACGCCGGCCATGTTTTCAATGGCTTGTGCATTGCGCAGGTAAAACTTGTGGCGACTGAGGATCCGCAGGATATGCCCGTTGGTAAAGGAAGAGGCCAGCAGTAATGCACAGGGGCAGGCAATGATGAGGATGGCTGTAACGGCCGGCCATATACGACCGGGTTCATACATCCACCAATAGCAGGCAATGAGTGCGGCAATGAATAATACCACCCATGTAAAGTAGCGGCTCAGGAGGTGTACGAAAGAGACCTGTTTTTCCTCCCTGTTTTTCAGTTCATCACGGTTCCATAAACTGGTCAGGTAACTTTGTGCTACTTCTTTGATGACCAATATTTCCAGGTTCCCCTCCAGTTGCCTGCCGCCGGCGTAAATAATTTCCCCGATAGCTTTGCTTACGGGCGCACTTTCCCCGGTAACAAAGCTGTAATCTATCAGCGCTTTTCCTCTTACAATAATGCCATCTGCCGGCACCAGTTCGTTATTATGGACGCGGATGGTATCGCCGGATTTTAAGTCCGGCAGCATTACAGGAAATTCCTTTTCTTCCTTTATAACGCTAACGGCTATAGGAAAATAAGCAGTGTAGTCCCGGTCAAATGAAAGTCCGCGGTAGGTTTTGTCCTGTAATATTCTGCCTATGAGCATAAAAAAAACAATGCCGGTCATAGAATCAAAGTATCCCGGCTCACCATTGAATACCTCCGCAAGGCTCCGCACAAAAGTGACGAAGATAGCGAGTACAATAGGTACGTCTATATTGAGGAAGCCGTGTTTTAAGCCGCTCCAGGCCGACTTATAAAATGCCTGTGCGCTGTATAGCAGTACAGGTAATGCCAGGGCCAGGTTCATATACCTGAACAGCTGGTTGAATGTTGGATCAAGACCCGCTGCCCCCGCAAAGTAGTCGGGGAAACTCAGCAGCATGATATTGCCGAAGCAAAATCCTGCAACGCCCAGCTGGTACACCAGCTGCCGGTTAACAGCGGGCTTTTTATGTTGCAGGTCCTGCAGGCTGATATAAGGTTCATACCCGATGGCGGTTAAAGTTTCGGCTACTTTTCTTAAAGAGGTTTGGGTATGGTTATAAATGACCAGTACTTCTTTCTTACTGAAATTAACAGTTACGCGCTGCACTCCTTCTTCTAAACGGTGCAGGTTTTCCAGCAGCCATAAACAGGAGCTGCAATGGATCTGCGGTATATAAAAGGAAATATGTGTTTGGATGTCATCCCTGAAAAGATAGAGCTGTTGTGCAATTTTCTCATCGTCGAGGAAGGCAAATTTATCGCTTCGTACCGCTACCCGCCGGCTGATACCCGGGCCGGTGTTAAGGTCGTAATATTCGCAAAGATTGTGCTGGTGCAGTATTTCATATACTGTTTTACATCCTGCGCAGCAGAATATTTTATCCTGCAACATGATATCGTTATCCGTACAATTTTCCCCGCAGTGATAGCAGGCGGTATGGGTATTGGCGGAGAAAGCGGGCATGAAAATGGTCTTTTGAACTATTACAAAAGTACCGGTAGCTGTGAAGGGCGGCAATGATATGCGTCAATGGGGAATATGATATTTGTCAGGAATGGGGCGTTATTCCTGCAGGTTGGCAGTTCTGAGGCCGGCACGGCGTCAACAGAAAAGGCATTATTCCTGCAGGTTGGCAGTTCTGACGATCTCGGGCATATCCAGGAGGCGGATCTTTTTACCTTCCAGTTCTATCATGCCGTCTTTCTTAAATTCAGAAAGCAGCCGGATGGCGGATTCTGTGGCAGTGCCTACCAGGTTGGCGATCTCTTCACGGGAGAGGCGAACGCTGAGGGTGTGACCGTCTTCCTCAAGGCCGTAGGTTTCCTTGATAAAAAGCAGGGTTTCGGCAAGACGTTCCCTTACCGGTTTTTGCGCAAGGTGGGTGATTTTCAGTTCCGCTTTGCGCAGTTCGCTCGATAAAATGCGCATCATTTCAAAAGAAAGAGAGGCATCTTTCTGCAGAATGTTGAGAAACAGGTCTTTAGGTATAAAACAGATAGAAGAATCTTCCAGGGCGGTAGCGGTAGCCGTATATCGCTCATTACTCAGCAGGGCTTTATAGCCCATGATATCCCCGGCTTTGACCAGGCGTATAATCTGTTCCCGGCCATCATCTCCGCTGTGTGACAGTTTTATTTTACCGTCATTTACGCAGTATACACCAAAAGGATATGCACCTTCATGGAAAATCACCTGGCCTTTCCTGTATACGGAGCATACTTTGGCATCTGCAATCTGATCGAGATTGCATTGTTCCGCCTTGCAGAATATTGACGAAAAGCGATCCTTGCAATGATGACATGAAGGATTGTGGAACGGTGTAGCCATAATCAATTTGCAAAAGTACTAAATTACGGCTCCTTAACCAAAGCAAAAGCATTCGTGGCGCTTTATTATTATATTATTTATAAACCATACGAGGTGTTAACCCGGTTTACGCCGGAGGGAAACAAAGCCTGCCTGGCAGACTATTTTAAAGTGCCTTCGGATGTATACCCGGTAGGGCGTTTGGACTACGACAGCGAGGGGCTGCTGATCCTTACAAACGACAAGGCGTTGAACCAGCAGCTGTTGCTGCCACAGCATGCGCATGAAAGGGAGTACTGGGTGCAGGTAGACGGCGCTGTTACGCCCGAAGCCGTGCAGCAGCTGGCTGCTGGTGTCCCTATTAATGTAGACGGTAAGTTGTACCGCACCCAAAAGTGCCGGGCGGAGATATTTGAGGAAGCGCCATTGCTGCCACCGCGCAATCCGCCTATCCGTTTCCGTAAATCTATCCCTGCGCCCTGGATCAGGATGGTACTGCAGGAAGGCAAAAACAGGCAGGTGCGGCGTATGACGGCAGCTGTCGGCTTTCCTACGTTGAGGCTTGTCCGTTACCGTATAGAACAAATCACTGTGGCAGGCATGCAGTCGGGCAGCATGATGGAACTGGGCAGGGAAGAGATCTACCGGAAATTAAAGCTGAAGGCACGGTAATTATTGCCTGTTGAAGTAAAGGTATCATAAGCCGGGAGCGCTTCATCGAAGTATACGCTTGGAATCCCGGATTGTTAAATATCCTCCCGGTTGGCCGTGGCTCCTGCTTTTTGCTTTAAGCTTTATGCTTTCAGCTTTTTTAACTAGGTTTGTCACCTACAAATTTCTATTATGCTGAAATCAATGACCGGCTTCGGAAGGGCAGAAAGCGCAAGAGGCGAAACTAGTATCGTAGTGGAGATCAAATCGCTGAATGGAAAGCAGTTTGAGGTGAATCTGAAGTTTTCTCCTTTGTTAAGACCCTATGAATTTGACATCCGTACCCTTATGCAGCAAACCTTGCAGCGCGGAACCCTGGATGCAACCATTAATATCCGCCAGAATGGCGCTACCCGCCCGGTTGTGATCAATACCGACCTCGCAAAATATTACTATCAGTCTATTACCATGCTGGCCAACCAGCTGGAACTCCCCCAGGGAGATATGCTCAATGTACTGATGAAACTGCCCGAAGTGGTAAGCCCGGCTACAGAGCAAATGACCGAAGAAGAATGGAAAGATGTGGAAGACACCCTGCGTGAAGCACTGATAGATCTTGATACGCATCGCCAGGATGAAGGACTGATGCTGGAAGCCGATCTGCAGCAACGTATTGATAACATCGACGCTTATATGCAGAAGGTCCGCGAACTGGACCCGCTCCGCAAAGACCGTATCCGCCAGCGTTTGGAAGGGTTGCTGGCCGAGCATGTAGGAAAAGAAAACGTAGATGCCAACCGCCTGGAACAGGAACTGATCTTCTACCTGGAAAAACTGGATATCTCGGAAGAACTGTCCCGCCTGGAAAATCACCTCCGGTATTTCAGGGAAATTTTGAAAGACAGCGATTCTGCCAAGGGAAAGAAACTGGGGTTTGTGTTACAGGAAATAGGCCGTGAAATTAATACTACCGGTTCCAAAGCCAACGATGCCGGTATACAGCAATGGGTGGTGCTGATGAAAGATGAACTGGAAAAAGCCAAAGAACAAGTATTAAACGTTTTATAGTAAGGCGAATACCGTATGAACAAACTTTTCATGGCCACCGCGGGCTTGTTACTTTTGGCTGCAGCCTGCAAGCCACCTAAAATGGACACTTACGAAAAGAACCTGGAAATTCCCGGGCATGAGTGGACATATGACTATAAACCATCTTTTGAAGTAAAAATACAACCGGAAGATACTGCGTACCTTTACAATATCTGTGTAAACATCAGGCATACAGATGCCTACCCTTATAGTAATATATGGGTGTTGGTAGGTACACAGTATCCGGGCGACAGCACAGTAAAGGAACAACGGGTAGAGTTGCCGCTCGCTGATGTAACGGGTAAATGGTCCGGCTCCGGCCTGGATGATATTTATGAACACCGTATCTTCATCCAGCAACGTGCTATTTTTAATAAACCGGGTACCTACAAGTTTACCTTTGAACAAAATATGCGGCAAAATCCGCTCCCCTATGTGATGAATGTTGGCTTGCGGATTGAGAAAGCCGGCACAAGGCCATGATGAAAAGAATTTTCAATAAAATGCAGGAAGGGAAATCCGTTTCCTTCGTTTATTTTTTAGTAATGGCGTATACAATTGCCGCACTGGTATGGTGGGGCATTTTGCTGTTCAGACAAAGTGAACAGATCCGCGCCTTCGAACAACAAAACCTTTCTCTCAGAATAGATAGTCTCGCACAACCGGTAGAACATCAGCTGGAACTGCAGCGGATCAATAAAGAGGAACGGATGCGCGCTTTCAAATACCTTGGCGAAGGGCTTATCTTTTTAGGGATCATTTTACTCGGCGCGCTCTTTGTATACAGGGCCGTGTGGAAATATATGAAGCTCAGCAGGCAACAGCAGAATTTTATGATGGCAGTTACACATGAACTGAAATCACCTATCGCCGCTGCCAAACTGAATCTCGAAACCATCCGCAAACACAGGCTCGATGAAGAAAAGCAACTGAAACTGATCAATAACACCATCCGTGAAACTAACCGCCTCGACCAGCTATGTAATAACATCCTGCTGGCCGCGCAACTGGAAACACACAAATATCAGGTGTTTAAAGAACCCCTGGATTTTTCAGCCCTGGTGGAAAACAGTATCAAAGATCTTGGTGGCCGTATTGGCACTCACCAGATCATAGCGGATATTGTGCCACATGTGTGGATGGATGGCGATAAGCTGACCTTACAAATTGTACTGAGCAACCTGGTGGAGAATGCTGCAAAATATGCCCCTAAAAATACCACCATCTTTGTAAAACTCTTTGAAAGCAACCAGCAACTGAAATTACAGGTGATCGATGAAGGCCCGGGAATCCCGGAAGAAGAAAAACTCAGGATCTTCATGAAATTTTACCGGGTAGGCAATGAAAATACCCGTAAAGCAAAAGGCTCCGGCCTCGGCCTGTTCCTCACGGCCAAGATAGTGGAACAGCACCATGGCAACATTGAAGTGAAAGACAATGTACCCACCGGCAGCTGTTTTGAAATATCATGGCCTGAATATTCCGTGCAAACGGCGTAAATTAGATAACGGATTGATGAATACCGGAATCCGGATTCGATGTAAAATCAAACAATAACACATGAAGGAAGCGACAAAGGCATCAATACTGCTGGTGGAAGACGAAGAAAATCTCCAGGAAGCCCTGAAGCTGAACCTGGAGCTGGAAGGTTACGAGGTTACCGCAGTGGACAACGGCACAGCTGCGCTGAAAGCAGTTAAAAACGAATATTTCGATCTCATTATACTGGACATCATGCTGCCTGAAATGGACGGTATCGCTGTATGCGAAAACATCCGTATTCAGAATAATGAAATCCCCATTCTGTTCCTGAGCGCCAAAAACAGCAGCGCAGACCGCGTACTGGGCCTCAAAAAAGGTGGCGATGACTACATGACCAAGCCCTTTAACCTGGAAGAACTCCTTTTAAGGGTGGAAAAGCTCATCGTAAAAAATAAAAAGATCCAGGACAAAGACAGTGTACCCAATGTATACCGCTTTGGCGATAACGTAATCGACTTCGCCGCACAGGAATGTGTGGGTAAAGACGGTAAACATTATGAGTTGAGTAAGAAAGAAGCCATGCTGCTGAAGCTGCTCATAGAAAATAAGGGGGAAGTGGTTACCCGTGAGAAGATCCTCCAGGTGGTTTGGGGTTATAACGTATATCCTACCACGAGAACCATCGATAACTTTATTCTCAATTTCCGTAAATATTTTGAAGAAGATAGCCGGAATTCCCGCTACTTCCACTCTGTAAGAGGCGTGGGCTATAAGTTCACCGAAGCCTGATACCGGCATTTGGCAAATGCAGCAGTAGATAAGTATAACCGTCTCCGCTGTATTTGCTGAAAGCTGAAGGCCAGTTACCCAACAGCCACTTTTCACCCTATTCTCCCCAGTTTCCGGTAAAAACCCGCCTCATAGTAAATCCCACTTTCTATTGGAGATTAATTAGCCGATATTTATTACGCTTATAAGAGTAGAGAGAAGTATACTTCCTATAAACCTAGTTAGTGGCACAATATACTGATATCGTCTTTGCTGCGGAGTGGCCTTTCTGGCTGTTTTTTTTGTTAAGTCTCGTTACCCTAATAGTATTTTTTACCCTGCGGGAAAGAAAAATCAGGAGAGCCTCAGCGAAAGAAATCACCAAAACCCATGCGTTGATTAACCTGGAACTCCATGCTTTCCAGGCGCAGATGGACCCGCATTTCAT
>NZ_DATMTE010000305.1:0-2179 GCF_035564935.1 Chitinophaga sp.
GTTCTGGCATTCACACAGCATTTACCGGGAGAGGTGTTTATAAACGCATTAAAGCAATCGCCCGCCAAAGTAATAACAGCAACCGGCTCGCCGGCAGACACCAAAATCGCAGTACAGCGGACATGGAACAAAGAAGTTTGTACCATGTTGGTGCGCAATAATTCGGGAAAACCGGTCAGCATCCGGGAAATCATCCTGTTCGATTTCCGCCACGGGCTGCCGGGTAACACCGGTATCTACGGAGAAGGATTTCAAAAGTTAGCCCAGGTAGGTGGAACCCTGGAAAAGCCGGAAGATCTGGGAACATATACCGACAGGAATCATTATAAGATTCCGGAACCCGAAAACATGCGTACCGCATATGGTATGCTTACCCTGCAACTGCAGCATAACAACCGGGTACTACTGGCCACCACTTCCTGCAACAGGTTTATATCCAGGTTTTCTTTTGATGGAAGCCGCATACGTATATCGCTGGATTGCGAGAACCTGGTGCTGCAGCCCGGCGAAACCTGGCACCTGGAGGAATTTATGGCTATATCAGGACCAGACCGTGAAGCGTTGTATGATAAGCTAACAGCAGCCATCGCCAAACATCATCCCCGTTTGAAACATGAACCGGTGCCAATGGGGTGGTGTTCCTGGTATTGTTTTGGTCCCGGTGTTACCGCAAAGAATGTAGCCGATAATACGGATTGGATTGCCGGTCACCTGCCGCAACTCAAATATATCCAGGTCGATGATGGTTATCAACCATGGATGGGTGATTGGATGAGCAAAGGAAATGCATTTGGCGGCGATGTGCAAAATGTGCTGAACGAAATAAAACAGAAAGGATTGGAACCCGCTATATGGGTGGCGCCATTCGTGGCCAGTCCGCAATCGCAATTGTTTAAAAATCACCCCGACTGGTTTGTGAAGGATGAGCAGGGGTTACCCCTGCGTTCTGATAAAATTGGTTTTGGCGGCTGGCGCCTGGGCCCCTGGTATGTACTTGATGGTACGCATCCGCAGGTGCAGGCCTTTTTTACGGAACTTTTCAGCCGGATGAGAAAGGAGTGGGGCTGTACCTATTTCAAGCTGGACGCCAATTACTGGGGAGCCATGCATGGTGGTGTACATTATGATAAAAATGCCACCCGGATTGAAGCCTACCGCCGTGGTATGGCAGCTATACTGAAAGGAACGGGTGATGCATTTGTACTGGGTTGTAATCATCCTATATGGGCTTCCCTCGGACTAATTCACGGTTCCCGCAGCTCTATGGATACCTGGCGTAAATGGGAAGCATTCAGGAATATCGGCCGGGAAAACCTGCTCCGGGGCTGGCAGAATGGAAGACTATGGTGGAATGATCCGGACTGCATCTTACTTACAGATGGCGGCGCCACCGATATCATGGACCAGGCCGGTAACAAGGTAAATGCGCAGCAGCGGCCAACGGGGCCTACCGAAAACGAATACCTGTTTCATGCAGCCACCGTATATGCTTCCGGGGGGATGCTGCTTAGCGGCGACGATCTTACAAAAATAACACCCGCGCGGCTTGAGATATTAAAGAAACTGATTCCTCCAACCGGGATAGCGGCAAGGTTTGAAAATGAAGCATTCACCGTAGGAACAATCACATTGCCCAACCAGGTAGTATTTGCTGTTTTTAACTGGGGAGAACAAGCCGTGGAACGCCGTATTAAATTGCCAAAGGGAACTTACCGGTTGGTGAACAAATGGACAGGTGAGGAGCTGGGTAATTTTAAAGAAGAATATGTGATCCGCTCATTGCCGTTACACAGCGCGCTGTTAATTGAAGCGCATAAAGTAGCTGATAACTGATAGCCCGTATTTTATAAAGTGAAGCAAGTCCTATTTTTTCCGGCGCTTAATGAATCGCCTGTAAACGAAAAAAAGTACTATTGATACCATAAAGGCAAAGAGGATATCTATCGCCAGGTGCTGTGGATAGAAGCTTTCAGAGCTGCCTATTTTCCCTGTAGCTGTAAACATCACCAATGCTGCTTTATGATATATTTCCATGGGAAAACCAAAACGAAGATCACCGTCGTTATCCATGCTGTTGTGGTAGCTTGCAGCAGTGAGGATAACAAATACGATCAGTGCCCGGCCGCACCATTTTATGATTGATTTTATCGTGTTCATTAGTAAGTATATTCCGGATAAT
>NZ_DATMTE010000306.1:0-9232 GCF_035564935.1 Chitinophaga sp.
ATACAAAGCGTTTCCGGACCACTTCAACAAAAGCGATAATAAAAACCCTTATCCTGTGGTTTGTTTTTTAAACACCGATCAGCAGACACAGTATAACAATAACTCCACCGGATAAACGAAAACTGCGGATCAGCCAATCAAGCTGTCCATTTTACCTGTTATTAAAGAAAAATTTCCTGTGATGCGACATTGGTGGTGATGCACCCCGATCGTTTGCTGCAACGCCTTATTGTGTCGTTGCTCTAAAGTTTTGAATAGATGATACATGGTCTTTCTAATTTTCTTGTTAACGCAGCTGCTAATATGGCTATATAATAATATGGTTAAAAAATCACTGCGCTATCGATTCTTTGCAACGCACGCAATTGAACAAACACCATACCAATCTCGGGGCACCGTTTAATTTCCCGGCCCGAAGTTAATGAAGTATTTATTAAACTGTATCAATTATTAAAAAATAACTAAAATATACTTACAAAATGTCCGTTCTGGCCCCTGCCCAAAAACGGCCTCACCGGTAAACCGGTAAGGCCGTTTTTGGGTAACTAACGTAATAGCGTATACGTAAAAGATATTATGCTTCTGTAATAAATACTACCAGGCTCTTTGCGCCATGGGCGCCCAGCACCAGTGATTGTTCTATATCCGCCGTTTTAGAGGGTCCTGCAATGAATACTCCGAAACCGTTTTGCGGGGCGCCTATTTTTTCATAGGCATCATGCATGGTAGGCAGGAGCCTGCTTTTAGGAAGCACAATGGCCAGATGCTGACAGATAAAAGGTAATACCCTCACCTGTACATCCTGCTCAGTAAGCCAAATAGCGCCGTTTTCAGCTATCCCCCACTGACCGGGCACAACCGCCATGTCTACATTTTCCAGCAGGTGCGGATCTTCGTTTATCCATGCCCGTTCGCTACCTCCTGCGGTAATGATCCGCTGCAGATGCGGATAGTGCTCCGCCAGTAAAGCGGGTATTTCCTCTTCATTCTTTATTTCGAATAAGCTGCCGCCCAATCCTTCCAACACCTTGCGATAGGCTTCCAGGGTACCGGGCATAGTACCCGGTAACCCTTCCAGGGATGGCAATACGGATGCCTCCGGTTGATGCTGTTTAACAGCGGCTAAGATCTGTTCCCTGCTGCTCATGATGGCTTATTTTTTTCATACCATTGGGAAAACGACTGTGCCGGTGGAGCAGGCATTTCCCTTTGTTTATACCAGGGGTTAAAACGGTTGTTCACCATGCCGGGGAAAGCCCGCATCACCCAACGCCCCATTTTGCCGGCAGTGCGGTAGGTGCGTGGAGCAGATAATACCCCGCTCATCATTTTCATGCCCGCTGTTTTTGAGGCTGTGGTATGCCCCTCTTTTACCAACACCTGCCGCCACTTATAAAGCTGCTGGTGGATATCAATTTTCACCGGGCATACATTGGAGCAGGAGCCACAAAGCGTGGATGCAAAGGGCAGATCGGCATAGTCCTTCATATCGAGGTTGGGCGCCAGGATAGCGCCAATAGGTCCGGCTACGGCCGTATGATAGCTATGCCCGCCACTGCGGCGGTATACCGGGCAGGTGTTCATACAGGCGCCGCAACGGATACACTTCAGGGAATTGCGGAAGTCTTCCCGGCCCAGCTGCCTGGACCGGCCGTTATCTACCAGTACTATATGCAGTTCCTGACCGGGCCGTGGCTGCCGGAAATGGCTGGAATAGGTAGTAATAGGCTGACCGGTGGCGCTACGCGCCAGCAGGCGCAGGAACACGCCCAGGTGTTTCCGCTGAGGGATTATTTTCTCGATACCCATGCAGGCAATATGTATATCTGCCAGGTGTGCGCCCATATCAGCGTTTCCTTCATTGGTGCATACTACCATTTCACCGGTTTCCGCTACCGCAAAATTCACCCCCGTAATGGCCGCTTTGGCCTGCAGGAACTCTTTCCTGAGGTGTTGCCGCGCGGCAGCGGTAAGGAACTGCGGATCTGCATTACCTGCGGGAGTTCCCAGGTGTTCATGGAACAACTCTCCTATTTCCTCTTTCTTTTTATGGATACAGGGCAGTACAATATGACTGGGCGGCTCTTTGGCGAGCTGTACAATCCGTTCCCCCAGGTCGGTATCAATTACTTCGATGCCATTGGCTTCCAGGTGCGGGTTGAGATGGCACTCTTCCGTGAGCATGGACTTACTTTTCACGAGGTGGCGTATGCCATGCTGTTGCAGTATACCTGTTACGATCCGGTTATGCTCCGCCGCGTCCGCCGCCCAGTGTACCGTAGCGCCGTTCTGTGTGGCCTGCTGTTCAAACTGAACGAGATAATCATGCAGGTTGCCCAGGGCATTTAGTTTGATGGCAGAAGCGGTTTCCCGCAGCTGTTCCCATTCGGGAATACTCCAGGCCATTTTATCCCGTTTGGCACGTACCCACCAGAGGGTTTGGTCATGCCAGTTGACCCGGGGCTCATTTTCATTGAACCTGTCTGCCAGCGTGGCGTGATCAGCTGTTTGCCTGTTCATGGATATTCTGATTGAGGATTTCTGCAATATGCATTACTTTCACCCCGGCATGCCGCCGGCGTAAAATGCCTTCCATGTGCATGAGGCAACTCACATCTGTTCCGGTGATCACCTCTGCGCCATGTTTAACGTGATCGGCTACACGATCTTTACCCATTTTTACTGACACGGCTTCCTCCGTAACGCAGAAGGTGCCGCCAAATCCGCAACATTCGTCCTGCCTGTCCAGCGGTACCAGCTCCACCCCTTCTACCATGCGCAACAGCTTTTCCGGTTTGGAGAAAGGCGCCGCCACCAGTTCGCTCATCTGCGCCAGGGCAAGCCCCCGCTGTCCATGGCAACTTTGGTGCAGCCCTACTTTACACGGGAAACGTGCCGGCAGATTTTGTACTTTGAGTACATCCGTAAGAAATTCGGTAAGTTCGTATATCCGTTCCCGGATATGTGTGGCAGCTGTTTCAGCTGCGGGATCGTGCAAATGATCTTTGATATGCAACACGCAACTGCCGGAGGGCCCTACAATATAATCGTAGTCAGCAAAATTCTTAATGAACAGGCTATTGCACTGATGCGTAAGATGCTCGTATCCTGAGTTGGCCATTGGCTGGCCACAACAGGTTTGCCCCTGCGGGTATTCCACTTCACAGCCCAGTTTCTCCAACAGCTGCAGGCTGGCAATGCCTACCTGCGGGTAGAACTGGTCGATATAACATGGTATAAATAATCCTACTTTCACGGGTAAAGTATTTAAATGATCATTGCTGACCTGCAAATTTAGCAGGCAATACGACAGTAATCCTCCCTCTTTTTTACCGGTTACTGGCTTAATTTTCACTGCTACAAATTAATATAGTGTATGGAGGTTGGCAACCCGGTCTGTCCTGCTATGCGCGCGCGGAGGTTGTCTGACTCAGGATTTTGATGATTTCGCTGATTTTATTTTTTTGAGTTATAAAAACTAAAGGGAGATATAAGCGGATATATTCGCTTTTTATCTCCCTTTACTATTAAAAAAATCAGTGTAATCAGCGAAATCATCAAAATCCTGAGTCAGACAACATCCGCATTAGAACAATAAACTGGACCCGCCCCTGAAAGAGGTTTTGCCCAGGTGGATATATGCCTTCTCCGTTACTTCCCTTCCCCGCGGGGTACGTTTAATGAACCCTTCCTGGATCAGGAACGGCTCATACACTTCTTCCAGGGTGCCTGCTTCTTCCCCTACAGCAGTAGCAATGGTAGTGATGCCTACGGGGCCTCCCTTGAAGTTTTCAATGATAGTATTGAGGATACGGTTATCCATTTCGTCCAGGCCATATTCATCCACATTCAGCGCTTTCAGGCTCAGGAGGGCTATTTCCATATCAATCACGCCATTGCCTACCACCTGGGCGAAATCACGTACCCGGCGCAGCAATCCATTGGCAATGCGGGGGGTACCACGTGAACGGCGCGCTATTTCACCCGCCGCATCCGAGGTGATCTTTGTATTCAGTAATCCCGCAGCCCGCCACAGGATCTTTTGCAGGGTGGCGGCGTTGTAATACTCCAGCCTCGATTTGATCCCAAATCGCGATAACAAAGGCGCGGTAAGCAACCCTGACCGGGTAGTAGCTCCTATCAGCGTAAAAGGCAGCAGGTTGATCTGTATGGCGCGGGCACTCGGACCCGTATCAATCATAATATCAATACGGTAATCCTCCATGGCGGAATACAGGTATTCCTCCACCACAGTACTTAACCGGTGAATTTCATCAATAAACAGTACATCCTTGTCTTCCAGGTTGGTTAGCAGGCCGGCCAGGTCGCCGGGCTTCTCAATCACCGGCCCCGACGTTTCACGGATATTTACGCCCAGTTCATTGGCTACAATGCGTGACAAGGTGGTTTTACCCAGGCCCGGAGGGCCGTGGAACAACACATGGTCAAGCGCTTCCCCACGCATTTTTGCCGCTTTAATAAATATCTTCAGGTTCTCGATAATTTGGTCCTGGCCGGAAAAATCGATGATCTCCCGTGGGCGTATACTATTTTCGAACTCTTTGTCAGCTGCGCTGAGCTTACTCTCTTCTGGTCTTAAAGGCTGATTGGACATAATTGTATATGCCCAAAAATACACAAATATTCAAAGGTAGCAGGCAGCTATTGCTGGTTCGTTTTTATATGCGTAATTTAAATATCTAAAACCACGTGCCCCTATATGCAAAAGTACCTGTTGCTCCTTGTTTACCTAACCCTGGGAGGCGGCTCCCTTACCACCTTCGCCCAGTCAGGATTTAAAAAGAATGATTCCTGGCGATACCAGATGACCACAAGGGACAGCTTGCCCGGTGGCCACGTGATACATACAACCAAAACCGTGAGGCTTACTATTACTGCCACGGAACCCGATGGTAGCGCTACCGCAGCCTATGAACTGGAAAGTGTGGCAGTACAAAGGCCCGGGCTCGATTTTAATTCGGAAAAGCCTGATGAGTATACCGGCGACTGGCGTATGCTTGAATCCATGCTATTACTACACCGGCCACTGGTATTTAAAATATTTCCCAACGACAGTATTGGTGCACCTGTTAATGCTGCGGCCAATGCCGAAGCTGCAGCGGCTTCCGTGGCACTGATGGATAACATGAAAGGAACGCTGATTTATACCTGGCCGTTCATGCACTCTGAACTGAAGTGTTTTTTTCCCCGCAAACCAGCCCGGCTTGCTGTAAACGAAGAATGGAGTGAACACCCCTGGAATTTCCGCATCACCGGGGCCGGCAAAGAACTGGTAACAGTTAGCGGTTTACCGGAAGAAAGCAAAGACAGCATACGGGTAGCGGGTACTTTTTCGTATAGCCTGTTCCGTAATAAAGGCAATGTACAGGCACTGGAACTGCAAAGCCGGCAGGTAAGGCAGGATGGTATTATCGTAGCTGTAAAAGACGTGACTGTGAGGCCTTCCGCCGTAAAACCTTTACCCGCCGATACCGCCTGGTTTAATACACTGGTACGCATGAGCAATTCCAGCAACTGGCTGAAAGTGAATAGAACACCCGATTCCGCAAAGGTGATGCAATTCCTGGCGGAAAATGCACCTGAATATGGCGACCGGCCGGCATTTAAACTGGCGAAACTGGACATTTTTGGATATGGTTCTGAATACATGTACGAGCAATACCGGAATGCCCTGAAAGATGTGCCTGCAGCAGCACTGGAAGGGTCGTACTCGCATCTGTTTAACAAATTGCAAAATGAATACTACAGAAATGTGGATAGCGCAATGGTGTTGATCAAACTGTTATCCGTCAATCAGCAGTCGCTCAATTCCTGGCTGGATCAGTCTTTCGCCCAATACCTGCCACAACGCGACTTTGATACAGCAGATGCAGGAAGGGAATTCAGGAGCAGGGGAGTTTCCGAAGCGCGTATTGCAGAAATATTTGAAGAAAGCAGGAAAGCGCCGACAGGCGCACAGCTGCTGCTGAACCGGCTGCTGGCGGAAAAGGACAGTGTTTTACAGGCATCTGTCAGGCCCATGTCGTTGTGGAACAAGGCCATGCATACAACGGATACGGCTATATTAAAAAGTGTTGCAGCGAACTTTGGCAACCCCGGTGCAGCAGAAATGACATTAGGTAAAGCCGCCAGGTATGAATTGCTGGTACAGGACATACTCCGGAAGGCCAATATGCCGGTAGTTGCAGATGCCTTGCTGGATAAGGCATTGAACGATCTTAAAGTGAACCAGGCCGATACTGCTTTCTGGACGGCGCATCCCGAACTGAAAGAAAAAAAAGCGGCGAATAAATACCTGCTGTCACACGCTTATTATCTTAAATACGAAACTGCAAAACCAAATGATAAAAAAGCAGCGCTGAGCTACCTGTCAATGGCGGCGGCAACTTCGCCCAGAGTCAATGCCGACAAAGTATATGAAAGTTTCTACGACCGGGAATTCCTTCATGCTGAAGAAAGCTACAGCACCCGCTTCGCCAAAGAGCTGGAAGATTTGGGCCAGCCGGAAGAAGCCATGAAGGTGCTATCGCGGCAGCTGGCCGTTCAGCCGGATATGCTGGATAGCACACGGGCTTTTTTCAACGCACACTTTCCGGGGAAGTCGTTTAATGATTACTTCCGGGACGTATTGCTGAAAGATTGGGAAGATGCGCCGGATTTTACCCTGAAAGGCATGAATAATGAAGACATCCACCTCACAGATTACCGGGGAAAATGGCTGTTGCTCGACTTCTGGGGCACCTGGTGCGCACCCTGCAGGGAAGACCTGCCCCATCTCAATAAACTGGCAGTAGAAATAAATGAAGGGAAACACCCGCAAAACGCTGTCCTGGCCATTTCCTGCCATGAGCTGCTGGAAACCGCCCGCGATTTTATAACCGCCAATAAGTACATTTTTCCCGCAGCCCACTCTGATACAGAGATAGAAAAATTATATAAAATAAGAGGTTATCCTACGAAAGTGTTAGTTTCACCTGACGGGAAAATGCTAGACTTGCAATTTGGAGCAGACTATGCTGCCATCCTGCAAACATATAGTAATACTTATTTTTCAAATGAAAAGGGGCAGCAACCACCCCTCAAAATAGACAACAAGAAAAAGGACTAACCGCTTATATGAAGAAATCACTGTTATTATTATTGGCTGCCGGCAGCCTTTCTGTTACCGGCTTTGCACAGGATATTAAGGAAAAAGAAGTAGCGCGCATTATCAGCACCCTGGCTGCAGACGATATGCAGGGCCGTTTCCCCGGCACACCCGGTATTGAAAAGGCCGCACAGTTTATCAGCGGCGAATTTGATAAAGCCGGGCTCCAGCCGCTTTCCAGCGAAAAAAGCTTCCTGCAGCAATTCAGCAAGTTCAGTTTGAAAACAACCAGTGTATCCCTTACCGTTAACGGGGAGGCGAAAAATTGGCCTGTTGTTCCCGTGGGCACGGGCAGTAGCTTCGACTGGGAAAAAGACAGCACTTACGATGTTGTTCATGCCAACGACCCCGGTGAACTGATGAAAATACTGCGTAACCCCGCATCGGTGGAGAAAAACACACTCGTTTGGGTAGGAGCCCCCATGAATGGATACCTCAGCGGGATCACCGCTTCTTTTTCAGAACATAGCTATGATACGAAAGAAGAACTGGAAGCGGTGCCCCTGGCAGGAAAGCAGGTTATACTCGTATTCGCCTCCAAAGATGTGCCCGATACCGCCACCTGGAGTATTCATATCCGCAGGGAAATTACGGCGCAGCATTTTGCCAATGTGGCTGGCATGATCAGGGGAAAAACAAAACCGGATGAGTTCGTGATCTTCTCCGGTCACTATGATCACCTGGGTATATTACCCTCAGAGGCCGGCGACAGCATCGCCAACGGCGCAGATGATGATGCCTCCGGTACTACCGCTGTGATCATGCTGTCGAAGTATTTCAGCAAGCACCCGCCGGCGCGTTCAGTGATCTTCGTAGCCTTTACCGCAGAAGAATCCGGCGGACATGGCTCCCGCTATTTCTCCGAACACCAGGATCCGGAAAAGGTAACCGCCATGTTTAATATTGAGATGATTGGTAAGGAATCCAAATTCGGTAAGAACAGCGCATTTATTACGGGGTTTGAACGGTCCGATTTCGGTCCCATCCTGCAACGCAACCTTAAAGGATCCACCTTCAGCTTCCATCCGGATCCTTACCCTGAACAAAACCTGTTTTACCGGTCAGATAATGCTACCCTAGCCAGGCAGGGGGTACCGGCTCACACCATTTCCACCACGCAGATTGATAAAGACACTTATTATCACACTGTAAAAGACGAACTGGCTACATTGGACATAAAAAATATTACTGATATCATTAAGGCAATCGCCATCAGTGCGGGCTCTATCGTAAATGGAACGGATACGCCTACACGAATAGAAAAGGAACTGCTAAAGAAATAGCATCATATATTGATCTGGTTGGGCGAAGCTCAGCCGGATCATTCTTTATTATTTAACAGTGAACTGATTTTTTTTCTCCAAATTCTTTGTTAAATTTAGTCCACGAATTTTTCCCCATAGTCATTAAAACCATATCGATATGAAAACCGGACTCCTACACTTTTGCGGTGCTATAGGCATTGCCAGTATCCTGTTATCGTCGTGCTCCAATACGGACATGGCTAAACCGGATACTAATCAACCAATTGACAACGCAGACGCTGCCAGCGTGAACTACGAGATCTCAGCCATCAATCCAACAGCTACGTTATCACCGGATGCATCCGGACGCTTATCAGCGATCACCGGAGATGCATCTATGGCTAAAGCAGCGGCTGGTGGTTTCGACATCACCTGGGATACCGCCACCGCTCGCTTAAGAGAAATCCGCTTCGACGCTAAACGCGGTAAGGATGAAGTGGAATTTAAATTGAAAACAGACAGGCAGATTGACCTTAAACAGGTACCCGCTATATTGGGAGCTATTAAAATTCCCCAGGGTACTTACCAACAGGTAAGAGTGTATGCAAGAGTAGAAGGAGATAAGAAAGATCCCGCTGTAAGACTGAAAGGGTTTATTACCTGGGACAGCAAAAAAATCCCGGTAGAAATCCTGCTCTCCGGTCAGATTGAATTGCAGGCCAAAGGAAAAGATGTTGTAGTAACTGATACCAAGATCGATTGGAAAGGTTCTCTCAAAATTTCTATGGACCTCATTCTCACCAAACTTCAGATCGGCGAC
>NZ_DATMTE010000307.1:0-2497 GCF_035564935.1 Chitinophaga sp.
ATCTGCATGTTTTTGAGCCCCGGTACAAGCAATTAATTGCAGCCTGTTTTGCTGAGCAAAAGCCGTTTGGTATTCCAGTTGTAATAAATAAAAAAATTATGGAATATGGAACACTTGTGCAAATAAAAAAGGTAGAAAAAATATATGAGAGCGGGGAAATGGACATAATTACCGTTGGAGACAGTGTTTTCCGCATTCTGGAGCATGTATCCGATATCCCTGAGAAATTATATGCCGGCGCTATTGTCAATTACCCGGAGAACAATGAATCCAGCCATAGCCGGTTGCTGCAGGAAGTGTTGCACGGCGTAAGGGAACTGCATGCTATTCTCCAGATCCATAAATCGTTCAGAAAGGAAGATAGCGAGCTCAGCTCGTACGACCTGGCGCATCATGCGGGGTTGTCGCTCGACGAAGAGTACGAGATGCTTCACCTTTTTTATGAAGCCCAGCGGCTGGAATACCTGAAGCGTCATTTGCACAAGGTTATTCCCATGATGGCCGAAATGGAAAGGCTGAAAGAGCGGGTACAGCTGAACGGGCACTTCAGGAACTTATCTGCTGATAATTTATAATTTTTAGGAAGATGCCTGCCTGGCTTGCTTTTCAGGGCAATGGCGCCGGAACTTTAACGCGCATTTAACAGGTGGTTTTTTGGTTTTTTTTGCTTCCCGCCTTAAAAAGTAGATATTTGCAGACCCATATTTTCAATGGAATAAGGGCTTAAACTCAATTCTGATACTAAATGCATTGGACAAAAGTCAGTATTCTTTGCCTGTTAGGAAGTTTTTTTCTGTTGGCAAATAAGGCTATCGCACAGGACAACTCACCATATTCCCGCTACGGATTAGGAGATCTGCATAATAACCAGAACACGGTAAACCGTGGAATGGGAGGGGTTTCTCAGGCTTATAGTGACCCTCAGTCCGTTAACTTTATCAACCCGGCCAGCTACTCCAGCCTGTTGCTTACTACTTTTGATGTAGGGGTGGAAGGCGGGGCCCGTTCCATTTCAGACCAGGGGGCAAAGTTCAGTTCCGGTTTCGGTACCCTCTCCTACCTGCAGCTGGGTATTCCGCTGATTACCAATAAATGGGGATTAAACCTGGGACTTCGCCCGGTAACAAGGGTATCCTATAATATCCAGGAATCACATAACAGTACTTTCTTTGATACATTGAGGGTGCCCATGACCAGCAAATACGAAGGCAGTGGCGGTCTTTACCAGTTATATGCCGGTACAGGCGTCCGCTTTGGCCATTTCAGCATTGGGGTGAACCTGGGGTACCTCTTTGGTAATATAGAAAACAATACCCGCCTCGCCTTTCCTGATCCAAATGTATATGCTTCACACCGGATGTTCCGTACTACCTACAACAGCTTTTTTTACAAAGTGGGTGTACAGTACAGGGCTAAGGTGGCGAAAGATATGGACCTGACCTTTGGCGCCTCCGGTAGTTTGAAGCAAAATATGAACGCCCGGCAGGAAATACTTAATGAAACCGTGCAGTTCGACGCATCTTCCAATAACTACGTTACACAGGATACCGTTAATTACTCGAAGGGCGACAGGGGAACTGTGGTATTCCCGGAGGAGTATGGCGCTGGTATTATGCTGCGTAAATTTGATAAATGGATGATCGGGGTTGACTTCAACTCCAGTCAGTGGGAGAATTATAAGAACTTCGGTAAAAAAGATTCCCTGCAAAACTCCTGGAAACTTGCTATCGGCGGACAGTTTGTACCCAATGCCACTGCCCTGAGCGGTTACTGGAACCGGGTAGCATATCGTCTTGGCGGATATTATGGTAAGGACTACCTGCAGCTGGAAGGCGTAAATATGCCTACAATGGGCTTCACAGTAGGCGCCGGTTTGCCGGTACGCCGTATGCCTTACTCCAATCAATACAGCATGGTTAACCTGGCATTTGAGATTGCTCACCGCGGTAATAACGAAACCGTGTTAAAAGAGAACATCTACCGTATATCACTCGGCTTTACCCTGAGCGATAAATGGTTTATTAAACGCAAATACGAATAAATTTTTGCAGATATACATGCAGCGGAGATATAAGCTAAGTAAACACAGACTATGCTTATATCTCCGCTTCATTTTCAGGAAGCTGAAAGCTTATATTGAATGCCTATCTTTGAAGCATTATCCATTCAAATGATTAAGAGAACCATCTTATTTTTTATAATAGCCTTTGCCGTTAGCAGCTGTGAAAATGATATAGACGCAGTAATGGAGCTGGATTCGAAAAAGGCAGCTACGGAAAACGGGCAGGATATTGTGATCATATTCAGCCAGGGAGGAAAGGTAAATGCAAAATTAACCGGCCCTACAATGGAGCGTGGTCTGGATAAACCCACTTATGTAGCCTTTAATAACGGGCTGAAAGTATTTATGTATAATGATTCCCTGGGGCTGGAAAGTACCTTGTCTGCCAAGAAGGGGAAATTTATGGAAGATGATGGAGATGTGTTCCTTTCAGAT
>NZ_DATMTE010000308.1:0-2983 GCF_035564935.1 Chitinophaga sp.
GTCCATCTGTACAGGACCGCCGTAATAAACAGGAATATTACTGATCAATACCTCCGGCACAAGATCACTAAGCGTTTGATCAAACAACTTGTTAATCACAAAACCAAAACTGCCTTTTTCCTGGTATTCACAAAGAAGTACTACCGTGCGCGCAAAATTCGGATCTTTCAAAAATGGATCAGCTATCAGCAAAATGCCGGGCGACAAAGTTACCATAGACAAACAATTTTATAGCCTGTTCAAATTTAACTAAATGATTGAATAGTAAAGAAAAAAGAAAAAAAGAAGGAAAAAGTAAGGAAAATAAAAAAGGAGGCTAGAAAACCTCCTTACCATTTTATCAACCAAAATCTAAATCGCTTATGGAACGAATCCACATCGATGTATGTAGAAAGTTTAATTACTTTGTTATGATCCTTAACTAATCAAATTTAGTACCAGATTCTGAAGCAAAGGTAAGGAAAGAAGTATTAATAAAATCAGCAGCGCCCAGTTAAAATTACGTTAAAGGTGATATTGTATTGCGGAAATTAACCGCAGAGGCGGGATACCGTCAGGAATTTTGTATCATAGTTGCTATAGCAAACATCTTTTTTAACATATTTTAATATTTCTATGCACTTATCTTTGAGATAATTAAAGCCTGATAAAAACTTACATGATACCACTGAAGAAGATTTTCCCCGTTATCGTCGTACTGATCACACTGTCACTGCTCGGGATCATTTATATCCAGGTGAGCTGGATCAGAAGTGCCGTTGTCATTAAACAGGAACAGCTTTTTCAGCGCGCTATCAGCATGACCAATGATGTGTACAACGACATGATGTACCGGCGCCAGGCTGCAGTGATGTTTAAACTGGACGCCAAAGAGCCCCCTGTTACTACCAAAGGATTCAACCTGGATATTAACCGCGTGCCTTATCAGCCGCCGGCTGTGAGCGACTTTTTTACCGTACAGGAAGTGAGGCGTTGCATCCAGTCCAATATGAGGAAAAATCACCTCGATTCCACCAATTTTGAGTTCGCCATCCTTGGAATAGTACCCGGATCTGACCTGGCCAATATCAAGATGCAATCCGCCGGCTTTGTGCAGATGTATCATAAAAGCGAAGAAGACAGCCTGAAAAGGATCAACGACTATAAAGTACAGGTGATCAACCTCACCGAACAGAACGATTTCAGCCCCAGGGTAGAACGCCTGGTGATTGTGATGCCAGCCGACGATTCCGTGGCCAAACAGCTGGGTTTTATGATCTCAGGCGGGGTATTGTTCACCATGATCATTATCACCGCATTTGCCCTTACTATTCGTACTCTGCTGAACCAGAAAAAGCTATCGGAAATAAAATCCGACTTTATCAATAACATGACCCATGAACTGAAAACCCCCCTGGCTACTATTTCATTGGCCATTGATGCTATCAGGAATGAGAAAGTGATGTCAAAACCGGAAAAAATCCAGTATTTCTCCGGGATTATCAAGGAAGAAAACAAACGCATGAACAAGCAGGTGGAAAGCATCCTGCAATCTGCCCTCCTGGAAAAAGATGAAATAGCACTGAAACTCCAGGCCACGGATGTACACCATGTGATTGAAAATACAGCCAACAACCTCCAGTTACAGCTGGCGGCCAAGAACGGCTCGGTAACCCTTCAGCTGGATGCCATCAATCCTGTTATCATGGCAGATGATGTGCATTTCTCCAATCTCATCTTCAACCTCATGGATAATGCGATCAAATATTCCAACGATCAGCTGGAGATAAGGATACAAACCTACAACACCCGCAAAAGCCTGTTCATCGTGATTGCCGATAACGGTATCGGTATGAGCCGCGATACTATTTCACGTATCTTTGAAAAGTTCTACCGCGCACATACCGGCAATGTACATAACGTAAAAGGTTTCGGCCTTGGACTCACTTATGTTAAAGCCATTGTTGACGCACATAAAGGAAAAATTAAAGTGGAAAGCGTAGTGGGTAAAGGCAGTAAATTTACCATCGAATTTCCACAGGAATTAGATAAAGGCTAAAGCACATGATACTGAGCGAAAAAGAAATACAGCATTTTAAAAATCCTATCGCCGTTCCGGGCCTGGGCATCACCATGCAGGAAAAACTGAAGGAAGCCCGTGTACTGGTAGTAGGCGCCGGCGGACTCGGAAGTCCGGTGGTACAATACCTCAGCGCCAGCGGGGTAGGAGTGATCGGCATTGCGGACTATGGAGTGATCAACGATGAAGACATGCATCGGCAGCCCGTTTACCAGATGCAGGATATCCGCAAGCACAAAGCAAAAATGGCTGCCAGCCGCCTGTGGGCGGTGAACCCATATACAAAACATTATCCCATTCTCATGCAGGTAAAACCCGAAAGCATTAACATGATGCTGGTAGGATTTGACCTCGTGATCGACTGTACCCAGCACCTGCCCACCCACCTCGTGATCAATGATGCCTGCCTGGTACACAACAAACCGTTTATTACCGGGGAAGTACATAACTGGATGGCTTGGTTTGCCGGCTTTAATATGCCCATGCCCGATGGTACCTCCTCTGCCTCTTACCGTTGTGCATTACCACTTACGGAAGAATACCGCAATTTTGATGCAGGTGCGCTCGGTGCTACCCACGGCGCACTCGGCACCCAGATCGTTTGCGAAGTGATCAAATACCTGATCGGCGTTCCTTTGGGTATTGCAGGCAAATTCTATGGCATCGACTACCTGCACAACCAAACCATCGTGCATGATCTGCAGCCAGATACCGCTCTGATCGACAGCACCCGCGCTGCAGGTGTCCTCACCGCAGAAGAATACGGCCTGGAAATCGTTCCCGACGTGGAGGATTAGCTGCCTGCCCGCCTTCGGCGGGGAAATTGTCTTTTTGCAGGATTAAACTGATTAAACTGATTTCACTGATTTGATCAGTTTGGATTAAAAAGATTTTGGGAGATAAAAGCGAAATTATTCGCTTTTA
>NZ_DATMTE010000309.1:0-8151 GCF_035564935.1 Chitinophaga sp.
TGAAACTGATCTGGAGTATTTCCAATGGTACATGTAGCGCTGATAAATCCGATACGGTTGTCATCACCAGCCTGCTCAAACCAATCATGCGCAATGCGGGCACGGATCAAACAGCTTGTGATAAAACAACCTTTACGCTCACTGCTACGGAGCCTACGGAACTCGGTGCACAAGGCACCTGGACATTCCTGCCAGCTACCGCAACCGTGAAGTTTGCCAATAACCACAAAGCCAATACCACCGTCTCCGTTCCGGCAGACAGTGTAGTGAAACTGATCTGGAAAATCTCCAACGGCACCTGTAGCGCTGATAAAGCAGATACGGTTGTCATCACCAGCCTGCTCAAACCAATCATGCGCAGTGCGGGGACTGATCAAACGGCATGTGATAAAACCACCTTTACACTCACGGCTACGGAGCCTACGGAACTCGGTGCACAAGGCACCTGGACATTCCTGCCGGCTTCCGCAACAGTGAAGTTTGCCGATGCGCACAAAGCCAATACCACTGTTACTGTTCCGGCGGACAGTGTAGTGAAACTGATCTGGAGTATTTCCAACGGTACATGTAGCGCTGATAAAGCAGATACGGTTGTCATCACCAGCTACAAAACTCCGGCTACCGCTAATGCCGGCTTAGACCAGGAGCATTGTAACGACGCCAACTTTAAGATGAATGGCAGCAAGCCAGTTGGTTTACATGTAACAGGTACCTGGACCAATCCTGCCGGTACCGCGGGTGTAAGTATTGTTTCTCCGAACCAATACAACAGCGCCGTAACCGTTGCTGCAGGGGTTAGTGTAAAACTGGTGTGGAAAATCACCAATGGTACCTGCGCCGCTACTTATGATACAGTAATGCTTACCAACTACGCTACCGCCAACAAAGCCAACGCCGGTCCGGACCAGGCCATCTGTAACAATAAAGGCGACTTTATCATGGCGGCAAATACCCCCGGCGTGCCAACAGCAAAAGGCACCTGGACAGATATCAGCCCGGTACCCGGAAAAGCGAAGATCAAATCACCGAATAGTCCAACTACTGCGGTAACGGTGCCAATAGGCGATACCGTAGTATTGCAGTGGTCCATCGCCAACGGCGTATGTGATACTACCTTCAGCAGGGTAACTATCATCAATTACAAAGCGGCTGTTACAGCCAATGCTGGCCAGGACCAGGAGAAATGTAATACTACAGCCGATTTCATCATGAAAGCCAGTGAGCCGGGATCACCGAGTGCTAAAGGTACCTGGACAGATGTAAGCCGTGTTCCGGGTAAAGCCAGTATCAAATCCGTAAACGATCCTTATACCGCAGTAACGGTTCCGGTGGGCGATACGGTGATACTGAAATGGACCGTAACAAACGGAAGCTGTACCAGCACCAGCAGTATTGTTACATTGATTAACTATAAAACAGCTGCAGATGCAAATGCCGGAAAAGATATCGAAATGTGTAACAATACGGGCGACTTCACCCTCGCAGCAGATCCGGTGTCTGTACCAAGTGCAAAAGGCTTCTGGTCGGTAATTAAAGGAAATGCTTCCATCAAATCTATCAACAGCCCAACTTCCAAAGTAAACATCAACATTGGCGACACTGTTACCTTACGCTGGACCGTCACCAACGGTGTGTGCAGTGCTACCTGGGATGATGTAACACTTATCAATTACAGGTTACCGGTACCTGCCAGCGCAGGCGCCAACCAGGAACATTGCGACAACGCTGCCTTTAAAATGAATGCCAGCGATCCTGGTGTGGCAGGTGCAAAAGGTACCTGGATCGTCACCAGCAATAACGCAGCGGTGATCGGTATCAGCGATATCAACCGGAAAGATGCGGTGATCACAGTACCTGCCGGTGAAACAGCCCAGCTGACCTGGGTGGTAAGCAACGGCGTGTGCGACGCCTCCAGCTCCAGCGTTACCCTGATTAACCGTAAACCGATACTCGGTAACACCATCCGGGACGATCAGACCGTTTGTGTAACGGAAACGCCAATGGCTATACGTGGTATTGCACTTACCGGCGGTAATGGTACCTATTCCTTCCAGTGGCAGCAAAGCACGGCAGGTGCAACAGGTCCATTCACCAACATCACCGGCGCTACCGGCGATACCTACCAACCAGGCCTGCTCGCCGCCAATACCTGGTACAGAAGAGTGGTTACTTCGGGGGCTTGTATCAATAATATCAGCAATGTGGTGAAAATCACAGCGGTCACTATCAGCCCGATCGTTACCTTCACTCCGCCGGCAATTACTACGGAATGTGAAAGAGGTAAAGACTACACTACCCTCTTCGGAGAGCCGGTGTTCAGTCACGCGCCTTACGATAACGAACAACTGACCATTACCCACAACGATGTGACCGTGGTTACTTCGCCTTGTCTGAGTACTATTACGCGCACATGGACAGCAACAGACAGGTGCAATCTTTCTGTAAGCGTTTCACAAACCATTACGGTGAAAGACACCAAAGCGCCTGTGTTTACTACGCCGGCTCCTGCGGATATCACCGTGGATTGTGATAAAGTACCTGCTAAAACAGACCTGAAAGCAAACGACGACTGCGCCGGGGAAATCATTATCCCGGTGGTGGAAGTACGCCAGGATCTGCCAGGCAACTGTTCCAACAATTACCTGCTGATCCGCACCTGGACGGCAAAAGACGAATGTAACACCGGCGTTACCCTGAAACAGGTGATCACCGTAAAAGATATGACCGCACCGGTATTCGATATCGCTACTCCTGCTGATACAACAGTGGATTGCGATAAAGTACCTGCAGGATTCAATCTCACGGCTTCCGATAACTGCACCCCGGGTATAATAACAGTAGTGCCGAAAGATTCTGCCGTTCATCAGCAGGGTAACTGCAACAATAACTACATAATTTATCGCAAGTGGACCGCCTTTGATGAATGTGGCAACGCCCGTGCAGTACAGCAGATCATCAGGGTACAGGATACTACCAGGCCGGTGTTCAGCATACCTGCTCCGAAAGACACGGTGGTAAACTGCGACAAAGTACCGGCATGGCCTGTGATCACCGCTACTGATAACTGCAGCGGCTCCATCCAGGTATTCACCAGTACCAAAACCGTAAAATTACCAGGCAACTGCGCCGGTAACTTCCAGGAAACAAGAACCTGGACCGCTACCGATGAATGCGGCAACAAATCAGTGATGCAGCAGATCATTACCGTACAGGATACCACTAAACCGGTATTCACGGTGAAACCTCCTGCCGACACTACCGTGAGCTGTGATAACATCCCCGCTCCTGCTACAGATGTACAGGTATCTGATAATTGCAGCAGCATCGGCAATGGCCTTACCGTATCCCGCAGGATCACCACGGAAAGAACACCAGGTGAATGTGCCGGTAACTACCGCATCATCAGAACCTGGATGGCGAAAGACGCCTGCGGCAACACCACCACCATTACACAGGTGGTAACGGTAAAAGATACCACCAGGCCGGTGATCATGCCTGCTCCTGCAGATGTGGTGCTTTACTGCCAGGATAAGATCCCTGCTGCACCGGTATTAACCGCCACAGACAATTGTGATAACAGCTTCCCGAAACGTGCTATCTATACAGAAGATCCTTATGTGGAAGATATCTGTAACGGGTATACGATTGTAAGAAGATGGACCATCATGGATGCCTGCGGCAATAAAGCCAACGACGTGATCCAGCGGGTAATTATTAAACCTTGCGATAAACCACAGCTGCAGGCTACCCTGCCTTCCAACTGTTCAGACAACGGCAGGATCGCCTTACGCAAAGTGGGTAACGTATACCTGCCTACCTATACACTGGTGGCAGTAACCCCGGCCAATGCGGTAACAGGTTTACCAAGATCACAAAACAACAATGTGTTCAACCTGAACGGCGCTACTTCTGCTTCCTTTATTATAACAGATGGCAGAACAGGTTGCTCTTCCGATACCGTAACCTACAACCTCAGCTACATCCAGAAACCAATGGTGAACCTCGGTAACGATACCACCATCTGCGGAGGCAATAGTCTCATACTGGATGCAGGTCCTGCTAACTTCGCCTACCAGATCAAATGGTCTACCGGCGCCACCACGCAACGGATCAATATTAACCAGGCAGGCACCTACTGGGTAAACGTAAGCAACGGCGAATGTGCCACTACCGATACCATTCATGTGGGCCTGGTACCAACACCGCTGGTCGATATCCCGGATACTACCATCTGCCGCGGCCAAACCGTGAAACTGGATGCCTATGTAAATGGCGGTACCTATCTCTGGAGCAACGGTTCTACCGAACCTTCCATCCTGGCAGGCACACAGGAACAGTTCTGGGTGAAAGTGATGAAATCCGGATGTATCACTATCGATACGGTGAAAGTGAGCGTGAATCCGCCACCGGACATCAGCCTGAGCCGCGATACTTCTATCTGTCCTGACCAGTCCATTATGCTCACCGTTAATTCAAACGGCGGCCGTATCAAATGGCAGACAGGCGAAACCAGCAACTCCATCGTGGTAAATAAACCCGGCGGATACTGGGTGGCGGTAAGCAGGGACAACTGCGTGGTGAGAGATACCGTGAACGTAAGAATGAAACCGGTGCTCACTATGGATCTGGGACCCGACAGGAACATCTGCCCTGGTGGCTCCGTTACCATCGACGGCACCAACCCGGATGCAGTGTCCTACCTGTGGAACGACGGCGATCCTAACCCGGTTAAACAGATCACCCAGGCCGGTAACTACAAACTGGCGGTGATGGACAAATACTGCCAGCGTGTGTTCATGGACAGCGTGAGAGTGAACATCACCGGTTTACCGGTTATCAACCTCGGAAGGGATACTACCCTCTGTAAAGGTGAAACACTCCTGCTGCGCGCTGAAGGTGGCGGTATCACCGGTGTACGTTGGGATAACGGTTCAGGCGGGCCATCCCTTACGGTGACCAACGGAGGCACTTACACCGTAACCGTATTCAACGATTGCGGATCCGCAACCGACGATATCACAGTAGGCTTTGTAGAATGTGAACCTAAACCGACCTTGCCAAACGCCTTCTCACCAAACGGCGACGGACGTAATGATGTGTTCAGACCTGTTGTAAGAGGACAAATGTTCGAATACGAATTGCGGATCTTCAACCGCTGGGGTGAACTGATCTTCATGTCGTCCGACAACCATAAAGGATGGGATGGTAAATACAAAGGAGTTCCAGTGGATGTTGGCACCTACGTATGGTGGCTGTCCTACAAGAAAGTAGCCGGCGGATCATCCAATGTGCTGAAAGGAGAAGTGACCGTCATCCGCTGATAACGGTTATCATCTGCATAAAATAAAACAAAAAGCATAAGGCCACCCGGCTTTATGCTTTTTGTTTTATATGCCCCATTGATTTGTTAACTTGCCATTGTTTCATTCGCAAACCAGAAATTGTTTTTATATGAAAGTGTACGACACGGTAACAGCAGCCATAGAAGATTTACGCCAACGCGGATACATCACTGATTTTAATCTTGTTTTCGACAGCATTCAATGCCAGGAAGGCAAGGTGCGCCCGGAAGATTTTGAGATCACGGAAACCTATCGCTTTGAAGGAAATACCGATCCGGGTGATGAAGCAGTAGTTTATGCTATTGAAACCAAATCAGGGGTCAAAGGGGTATTGATGTATGGATACGGGGTGTATTCAGAAGATATGTCGGAAGATATGATAAGGAAACTGGGGCATCGCTGATGCTTCTTTAAATCTTTAGCGTTAACCGGGATCGCCCCGGCTAACGCTAAAGGTTAAACGTTATTAAAGTCCTGCCACTTTTTTACTCAACCTGAAATCAACCATCCCGTTAAACCGGCCACTGGTTACCATATTCGGGATAGCTTCGCGTAAGTCGTTACCGGCCGCTGCACTCAGCCTTGCGGTAGTGCGAAGATCCAGGTACGCGCCTTTTGAAATATAGTTCATTGCCTGCTGCAGGTTCTGGTCTGAATTGATATTGCCCCATGCTACGTTTACATAATCCTTCGCGGTGGCATCTACCGGGATACCTGTATAATACCCGCCATTACCGTTAGCATTCACCGTTTCAAAATTAATGGCATACAAATCGGCCAGGTATACTGGTTTATGATCATTGTCGTACATAGTGATATTAAAGTCGATAAAACCAACGGGTTTCCCATAAGTCTTCTGCCCAATGAGCCTTACGTTCATATACGGCTTCAGGTTGTTCAGCGTTAATTCGCTGGCGGAGGCAGTTTCACCGGATACAATGAAAAATACATTGTCCAGGTTCATTCCTCCTGTTGCGGCTGCAAAGTTCACCTGCGCGTCCAGCTTGGTGGCAGCCAGGTTATTCATGATCTTATCGTTATACTTATAGGTATACATCAGCTTACCGGCAGCCGCAGCGGGTGCAAAAGCATTATCGAGGTACTCTGCGGTGGTGGTGGCTCCGCCCCCGTTATACCGGAAATCCACGATCAGTTGCCTTACCCCCTGAGCCTTGAATTTGGCAATCGTTTGGTCCAATGCGGTTTTGGTAGCAGTTGCATTTCCACTGTTGTTGGTAACACTGGAAAAAGTATACATCACAAAATAGCCCACCTTCACATCTGCGTTCACAATATTTTTAACGGTATAAACGGTATCAAACAACACTGGGTTGATGTTGTAGGTAGCTGCATTTAGGGTGACGGTAACAGCAGCCTGGTCCAGCTTTTTTAAGCCCAGTGTAACATTGTCGGATGTAGTGAGGGTGTTGTAAAGGGAATTAATGGAAGATGAACTACTGGGAAAACTGGTATTGCCGTTGATGGAAACAATTTCCCAGCCCCTGGAGATACCTGCTTTACCGGCCGGGCTGTTTTTATCTGCATACTTTACAAAGATCCTCACTTTACTGGCATCGGCGCCATCAACAAAACCCACGTCAAATCCCAGCTTCGATGGATTTGCGGCTGCATTTTGTTCAGACACCCCGTTCATCAGCTGGTTGGTGATGGTGCCATCTTCATCCAGGAAGCTGTAATGATCATACGGCGCATTGGTAGTGGGATTAATAGCATAGGTTTTCATTTCGGTCAGCAGATCCTTGGCCTCCGCATACTTGCTGGCCAACGGATCCAACTGGGGCACACTGGAATACCAGTAGTAGGTAGGCAGCCCTTTGCCGGCGCTTCGTCCGCCATCCCCATAGGTTACCTGCATGATCTGGTACATGAGGTATTTCAGGGAATCCTTTTTAAGGGCGTCGGTAATTTCCACTGGCGGGGGTGCCGGGGATTTGTCTTTGTGGCAAGACATAAAAGTGCCTGCACAGAGAACACCTGCCAGCATGGTTGCAGGTCCTGCAGAAAACAGTTTTTTATGCATAAAAACAGTTATGACGATGGTAGTCTGGTTGGCCTATTTCTGGGTTGCCAGTGTCTGACGTGTCCAGAAGTCGGCCGGATAATACAAAGCGAAATGGTCCGCATACTCACCAGGCATTGGGGGCTGCTCTCCTTTGGCCCTTTTAGCCTCCAGTTCTTTCTTGTCCTCTCTCTTCATGGCATTTACCTTAAAATGATAGGCAATGGCCTGGCTGCTTCCGGCGGAGACACCCAGCATTTTCAGGGGAATACCCAATTCGCACACCAGGTTACCGGCGGCGTCGTATGAAGAAGTGGTTTGAATACCAAACGTATTCTTCACCGGAATATTGCCATCGGGGATGCTGTCGAAACCCTCCACTTTGATCTCCTTTACATTGGCCAGGAGTTGTTTCTTCAGTTCTCCCGCTATGAGCGCCCTGGATGCTTCCGGAACATCGGGTGCGCCGGTATTTATATTATAGGTAAGCGGAAATGTAACACTGGCGCCGCCTTTCTTCTTACCGGTAGTATTCATGGCAATGGTGATACCGGAGCGCATGATTTTCGTTTGGCTCTGCGGATCAGGTACACTAACTATTACGTATAAGTTTTCCTGGTCGTTGGCTATAGTGTAAAATAACTTGGTGGTATTGTTATAGAACTGCAGGGGTTTAGGCCATTCAGTAGCCTGACCGTCAATTTTAATTCCGGCTGGCGCCCATTTATTCGGTTCATCTTGTGCGGAAGCTTTTACGTACAACAAAAGACCGGCTATTATCCCCGCTCC
>NZ_DATMTE010000310.1:0-5043 GCF_035564935.1 Chitinophaga sp.
ACAAAATCCGCGCTAGTTTTTAAATTATTTTATTATCTTTCAAAATAAGCCAATTTTCAATCTATCCACAACATGAAAAGATACAATTATCTTGGCAAGTTGGTTGCAACTTGTATATTCTTATTTAGTACTGTAGCGGGTATCCGGGCACAACAACCCGCACCTTACGATGCTGCCCGGCTGAAAACAAGCTGGGAGGTAGTGGAAAACCACTACCAGGGCCGCGATAATTTCCAGTCGGCCTTCACTTTTATAAATACAGCAGGCAAACCGTTTCCTTCCAAAGGATGGCAGCTGTATTTTAATTTTATCAGGATGGTAACACCGGGCGAACTGCCGGGCCATGTAAAAGTAGAACACATTAATGGTGACCTGTACCGCTTTACACCGGCAGACGGTTTCAATGGCATCGCTCCCGGCGATTCGCTGAAACTGGCTATTACTGGTGATGCATGGGCGGTGAATTTTACAGACGCTCCTTCCGGTTTGTATCTTGTGTGGAACGAACAACCGGAAAAGGGTTTTTCTGTTAAAGATTATAGCATCCGGCCTTCTACTACCGCAAAGCAACTGATGCGTTATCCGGGAGATAAGACCGCAGTAGTAACGCCAACGGATATATTTAAACAGAACGCCACCGTGAAAGATATCGCGGTAGCACAGCTCCCACTGGTTTTTCCTACGCCCAAATCATACAAAGCTACCGGCAGCAACCTGGTGCTGAACACATTTCCCGAAGTAAAAGCCGATCCGCAACTGTCTGCCAGCGCTGCAATACTGGATGCGGAACTAATAACGTTACTGGGTAAACGAAAAAAAGGAACAACTCCTATTCACCTCGTGTATGATACAAACATTACTGCCCCGGAAGGTTACCGTTTGAAGGTAGCACCGGAAGGAATTACGATCAGTGCGGGAACAGAGGCCGGCGCTTTTTATGCGATCCAGTCGCTGAAAACACTGATCCCTCCTGCAGCATTTGCGGGTAACCAGAAATCCATTATTCTCCCCGGTGTGGATGTAACAGATGAACCCCGCTTTGGTTACCGGGCCTTCATGATAGACGTAGCCCGTAACTTTCATAACAAACGTGATATGCTCCGCATCATCGACCTGATGGCGCTGTATAAATTAAATGTGCTGCATTTCCATTTCAGCGATGATGAAGGATGGCGTGTCGAAATTCCTTCTTTGCCTGAGCTGACGACAGTAGGCGCTAAACGGGGTCATAGCAGCGACTGGAAAAATATGCTGCCGCCATCTTATGGCTCCGGTCCTGATACCACCAATACAGCCGGCAGCGGTTATTTTACACGCAACGATTTTATTGAGATCCTCCGTTATGCAACGGCAAGGCATATACGGGTTTTACCGGAAATAGAAAGCCCGGGGCATGCCCGGGCAGCAGTAAAATCAATGGAATCCCGCTACTACCGGCTGAAAGCGGCTGGCCGTGACCAGGAAGCCAAAGAATACCTGCTCACCGACCTGGAGGATAAATCTGAGTATCATTCCGTGCAATACTGGAACGATAACGTGATGAATGTAGCCTTGCCTTCTACCTACCATTTCCTTGACAAAGTGGTGAAAGAGTTACAGGCAATGTATAAAGAAGCCGGCGCACCGCTGAACGCAGTGCATATGGGGGGAGATGAAGTGCCGGGTGGCGTTTTTGAGAAATCACCCGCCTGTATCGCATTGATGCAGCAGGATAAATCACTAAAGCATGTAAATGACCTCTGGTATTATTACTATCGCAAAGTGAACGATCTGCTGAAAGCCCGTGGCTTATCTGTAGCCGGCTGGGAAGAAGCCGGGATGCGTAAAACAACTATCGGCAATGAATCGCAGAGTATTCCCAATCCCGATTTTGTAAACGATCATTTCCAGCTGAATGTATGGAATAACGTGATTGGGGGGGGACAGGAAGATTTATCATACCGCCTTGCGAACGCAGGCTACAAAGTAGTTTTATCCGGCGTGAGCAATTTCTATTTTGATATGGCTTACATGAAGTCTTTTGATGAGCCGGGATTCTACTGGGGTGGCTTTGTAGATGTGGATAAACCATTTTACTTTATTCCGTTTGATTACTACAAGAACTCGAAAGTAGATGGAAGGGGCAATCCGGTTACGCCGGAGTTGTTTGTTGGAAAAGACCGTTTAACAGGTTTTGGCGCATCCAATATACCTGGTATCCAGGGCTTGCTGTGGAGTGAAACAGTGACCAGCTCCGACCGTATGGAATATATGATGTTACCTAAATTATTGGGTCTTGCAGAAAGGGCATGGGCGCAGGATCCGGAGTGGGCTACAGAAAAAGATGCGGCAAAAGCGGATGCACTGTATGCACAGGCATGGAGCGTGTTCAGCAATGTAATGGGTAAACGCGAGATGCCGCGGCTGGATTATTTCGACGGCGGTTTCAACTGGCGCATCCCAACAGCAGGTGCAAAGGTAGACAATGGCGTGCTAAGCGCCAATGTACAGATGCCCGGGTTGGTGATCAGGTATACTACTAACGGTGAAGAGCCTACGTTAAAAAGCCCTGTATATACCGCGCCTGTTACTGCAGGTGGTAAAACGGTGAAACTGAAAGTATTCAGTACCAAAGGACGTAGCAGCAGAACCACAACGGTAAAGGTGCCTGTAGCCGATACACAGATGAAGAGTAATAAGTTATAAATTTTCCGGAAGACAGGAAGGCGGTGGGCAGCGGGTTTCCCTGCAGCTCACCGCCTTTCTCTTGCAGGGCTATTCCAGGTATTCATCTTCCCGGATTCTTATAGATCCGCTGCATTTACCCTTCATCCATTTTCTTCTTGCCCCTTTTACAATTTTTGTATTTTGTCCGTAAACCCATATCAACCTGATGTATCGCATTATTCCACTTATTATCAGCTGTAGTTTTGTTTGCTTTTCATTGTGTGCGCAAAAGAAAAATGACGCTTATCAATTGCAGATCCGCAAAGCAGTTTCCCCTATTAAAATAGATGGCGTAATAGATGAAGCTGCATGGCTGCAGGCCGATATTGCCACTGGTTTTCATATGGTACTGCCGATGGATACCAGCGCCGCCAGGTTGCGGACAGATGTACGAATGACCTACGACGACAGGAACCTGTACCTCGTGGTGGAAAACTACACTATTGGCGATGGACCGTACATGGTTGAATCACTACGGCGCGATTTTGCTTTTCTGAAAAATGACAACTTCCTCTTATTTATGGATCCGTTTGATGATCAGACCAATGGTTTCTCTTTTGGCGCCAACGCCGCCGGGGCGCAATGGGACGGTTTGATGTATGATGGCGGAAAGGTGGACCTGAGCTGGGATAACAAATGGACATCTGTAGTAAAAAATTACCCCGATAAATGGGTTTTTGAAGCAGTGATACCTTTTAAAACCATCCGTTATAAAAAAGGAATTACCAAATGGGGAATTAATTTCAGCCGGAACGATCTGAAAACAACGGAGAAGTCGGCCTGGGCGCCGGTACCGCGACAATTCCCTACTGCTTCGCTGGCGTATACAGGCAACCTGGTTTGGGATGCACCCCCTCCTCCTGCAGGGGCTAACGTATCGTTGATTCCCTATGTACTGGGAGGCATGCTGAAGGATTATGATAAGGCCACCCCTACCAAATACCGGCGGGATGCAGGATTAGATGCGAAAGTGGCTGTTACTTCCTCGCTGAATCTTGACCTCACTGTGAACCCCGATTTTTCGCAGGTAGATGTGGATAAACAGGTAACCAACCTGGATCGTTTTGAATTGTTTTACCCTGAGAAGCGGCAGTTTTTCCTGGAAAACGGCGACCAGATGTCCAATTTCGGGTATGCTACCATCCGCCCGTTTTTCTCAAGGCGTATTGGTTTGGGTGGTGTCCCCATCCGCTTTGGGGCCAGGTTGAGTGGCAAGCTCAATAAAGACTGGCGCTTAGGTATTATGAATATGGAAACAGGAAAACAGGAGGAAACCGGGTTACCCGCGCAAAATTTTACAGTGGCCGCTTTACAACGCAGGGTATTTTCCCGTTCTAATATTGGTTTTATCTTTATTAACAAGGAATCGGTGAACTATGATCCGTCTAAAATAACGGATAAGCCGCTTTACAACAGATATAACAGGAACATGGGCCTGGAGTACAACCTGGCGTCTTCCAATAATTTCTGGACGGGGAAAGCCATGCTGCTGAAGTCATATACACCCAACAAAACCGGCCATGATATTGCACATGCGGCTAACCTGCAGTACACCAGCAAGGATTGGAATATTGGCTGGCAACATGAATATGTGGGGCGTAATTATAATGCGGAGGTGGGATATGTACCCCGCCAGGGATATATAAAGATAGCGCCGCAGGTGACCCGTCTTTTCTTTCCCTTATCCGGGTCTGTATTGAGTCATGGGCCGCAGGTAACCAGTACCTGGTTCTTTGATGAATCCAACCTGCATCGTACCGATAATGAAACCATACTCAATTATGGTATCGTGTTCAGGAAGCGGAACACGCTCAATGTATGGGCATCCAATACCTATATCAAACTGCTGCAACCTTTTGACCCTACTAATACAGGAAAAGATAGTTTGGTAAATGGGAGCCAGCATAACTGGAATACGATAGGCGCTGATTACGTATCCAAACCGCAAAGTTTGTTCACCTATTCCTTGTCGGCCCGCTATGGCGGCTACTATGCAGATGGAAGTCGGCTGATGACCAATACCGAACTGGGATACCGGTTCCAGCCATATGTGAGTATTGCGTTGAGCGCTAATTATAACAACATCAATTTGCCAAAGCCATGGGGGAATAACTCCTTCTGGCTGGTGGGGCCCCGTTTGGATGTAACGATGACCAATACGCTTTTCTTTACCGGTTTTATGCAGTACAACGGGCAACAGAAGAATATGAACCTCAATACCCGTTTCCAGTGGCGTTACAGGCCGGCTTCGGATCTTTTTATCGTTTATACGGATAATTATCTTCCAGAGCCGTTTTACGTGAGAAACCGGGCTTTGGTGCTGAAACTGGTATACTG
>NZ_DATMTE010000311.1:0-1750 GCF_035564935.1 Chitinophaga sp.
AATGAAGATTGAGCGCTAATAAGCGAAGACCCGAATGAAAAATCCGTCCAATAAATCAAATCGTCATGAAATAGAAAGATACTCCACGCGCTTGTATAACAGGCAGATAAGTTATTTACGATTGTAGCCCTCCTGTCCGGCGCTGTAGCAGTTCCTGAACATTTTAATTATAACCATATATATATGAGATCAATTGTACTCAGATGCACTCTCGCACTGTTGTTGCCTGTGTGCCCCTATATTTCATCCCATGCCCAGGTAGCGCTTAAACGCCAGGTGGTGGCCAATACAGGCGGTTCCGCCGTAGTTCAGAACATCCAGTTCCAGTACACCGTGGGAGAACCCATAATATTACCCATAACAGATGGCAGGGTACTACTGACACAGGGATTCCAGCAACCGGAAGATTTTATAAAGCTGACACCCGGCGTAAACCCGGTAAAGAGCTATATACTGTTCCCCAATCCGGCTGTTACCAACACTAGGGTTGTATTTGACCTGCTCGCAAGAGTAAATGTAACCCTTGAGCTGATCAACCCCGCCGGGCAGGTGATACATCACCAGTTCCTGGAAATGGGCCCGGGCAAAAGCACGGTAGTGCTACCTGTGAACCATTTTGCTTCCGGTATTTATACAGTTATGCTGAACGTAAACGGCAATGTATTCTTTGAGAAACTTATTGTGCAATAACACCATCACCCTTTAACAGATGATATTATGAAATACAGTTATACACTCGTGCTTCTTGCCGGTATACTGGCCACAGGTATGCGGTTAACGGCACAGAAGGCTACTCAAAAACCTCCGAACATCGGCGCCAGCTTCCTGCTGGTTAATCCCGACACCAGGAGCAGCGGTACCGGGGATGCCGCCACTGGTTTATCAGCGGATGCCAACTCCCTGTTCTCAAATGCGGCGAAAATAGTATTTGCGGGCGACTGGGGCGTGAGTGCCAATTATTCTCCATGGATGTGGGAGCTGAACAACAATAAGTCCAACATGGCTTATGTATCCGGCTATAAAACCTGGAACGGAACAGAAGGGATTGGGCTTTCCATGAAGTATTTCAATTACGGCTCCGTTACTTTCCGGGACGACAATGGTACAGTGTTACAGGACTATAGCCCTAAAGAATTTGCCATAGATGGTGCTTACGCCAGAAAACTCGGCAACCATACATCGCTGGCCATCGGTATGCGATATGTGCGCAGCCAGCTGGGACAGGGTTCCTACAATAATATTCAGCAGAAACCGGCATCGGCCGTAGCCGGCGATATCAGCTATTATTACCAGAACAGTGTAGACAAACTCGACTTTGGTAACCGCTATTGCTTTGGGGTTAGTATCACCAATATCGGAACAAAGCTGCAGTACTCAGACGACAACAACAGGAAAAGCTTCCTGCCGATGAATCTTCGTATCGGTGGCGGCTATACGTTTGTGCATACCCATGAACACGAATTCACCCTTTCTGTAGACATCAATAAGTTACTGGTGCCTACGCCTCCCCTGTACGCCCTGGATTCCAATGGCATAGAAACCAGCCAGATCCTGAAAGGTAAAGATCCGGACCGTGGTATAGTGGATGCGATGTTCTCTTCCTTTGGCGATGCCCCCGGAGGTTTTCATGAGGAACTAAGGGAGTTCACCATTGGATCGGGTGTTGAATATGCCTACCGGCAGGCTTTTTTTGTACGGGCGGGATATTTCTATGAACATCCCAATAAGGGTTACCGGCAACACTTTTCTG
>NZ_DATMTE010000312.1:0-3332 GCF_035564935.1 Chitinophaga sp.
TACTTAAAAACCAGATGTATTTCAGTGCAACCGATGGAATATTACCAGAATATTTTATTATTCCGTACATGCTGCTGTTATCCGCTGAAACGCAAGCTATTACAGCGGTTACGAATTTGGAATCATTTTTGTCTTACAGTATATACAACGCTGTAACTGCAGCAAAGCGTTATAAAAATTTTAACATAATCCTTTAACAATTTAAAATGATTCCGCCTTCTAATACTTTTTCACAAACCATTAAAAAATGCTTGTTGATATAAAGACGATCTTTACAAAGCATTCATTACATCTCCAGGGTCTTACAAAAAACAATACCTACAGGACTAAAAAACAGGAGTTATGAACAGTTTATTAAAACATACAGGAATATCAATTTTATTTTTGGGCTTTTTCGTCAGCAGCTGTGCATCTACATATGCACCGGCGTATGATGATCAATATGGCTCTTCCTATGCCAGCGGACCGCAGGTACAGGTGAGCGGATCTATTTCTTTTTACGACGAATTGAGTCCTTACGGCCGGTGGGTAAGCTACCCGGGGTACGACCGGGTGTGGATCCCGAATGCGGGCCGGGACTTCAGGCCTTACTATACAAACGGACACTGGGTGTACACCGATTACGGCTGGACCTGGGCATCTGATTTCGCATGGGGTTGGGCAGCGTTCCACTATGGCCGCTGGTTATATGACGATTTCCAGGGATGGATGTGGGTGCCCGGCTACGACTGGGGTCCGGCATGGGTGAGCTGGCGAACCGGCGGCGACTACTATGGATGGGCGCCAATGGGACCACAGTATACTTATAATGCACCGGCCAGTTATTGGGCGTTTGTACCAAGACAGTACATTAACAGTCCACGGATCAATAATTACTACGTTAACAACAGCAGGAATGTAACTATTATCAACAATACTACTGTTATCAATAACACCAATAATTACGGCGGCAGAAGAGTGTATGCCGGGCCAAGCGCCAATGATGTACAGCGTTATTCAGGTCAGGCAGTACGCCCCGTGAGAGTGGAAAACACCAGCAGACCTGGTGGCGGAAGGGTTGAAAATAACCAGTTACGTATTTACCGCCCCGATGCTGCAGCAATCCAGAGAGGACGTGAGGTGGACCGTACGAGACCCGTACAACCGGTAAATAATAACAATAACCGTCCCGGCCGCGTTACACCAGGCAACACAGTTACCCAGCCAGGTAACAATAATAATAACGGTGGCAACAGGGTTCGCCCTGGTGAAGTGAACCAGCCGGCCAATAACAACACCGGTAACACACCTCCGGGTAATAATAACGGAAGGATAAGAACAGGTACTACCCAGCCGGTAAACCCGGCAAATAACAATACACCGGGCAACTATAACAGGCCATCGAGGGTAACGCCAGACAGAACTGCTGAACAACAACGGATACAACAGCAACAACAGCAACAGAGAGTTCAACAACAACAGCAGCAGCAACAACAGATTCAAAGGGAACAACAGCAACAACAGAGAGTTCAGCAGCAACAGCAACAACAACAGCAAAGAGTAAGGGAACAGCAGCAACAACAGCAGAGAGCACAACAACAGCAACAACAGCAGCAGCAACAAAGGGTACAAAGAGAACAGCAGCAACAACAGCAAAGGGCCCAACAGCAACAACAACAGCAGCAGAGACAACAACAACAGCAACAGCAGCAAAGGGTAAGGGAACAACAGCAACAGCGACAACAACAACAGCAGAGGCCACAGCCACAACAGCAACAGCAACCGAGGCAACAGGGTGACCGTCCTTCCCGTGTAGGATAAGCCACCTCCGGATATAAAGAAAGTACGGATGATAACAGCGGCAAAGATGTTTGTGAGATTACATCATTAATGCCCTGTATGTTATCCGTACTTTTTTATTGATTATAAACGTGTTTATATAAACTGCCCTTTATAGTTTGAAATGCAGCCGTACCGGGCCTTAGCCCTTTCTGCATCAGGCGCAGTTCCAGCGGCGGATAATGGGGGTAATACGAAGGCTGATGATAGGATTCCGTAAATGCCTGATAACCGAGCCGCTCATAAAAACTAATTCTCCGTATAGCCTGCTCTGTTACAGGCGGTTCCACTTCCAGCACAATTCCTCCCAGCTCCGCTTCCATTAGCAGCATTACCTGTGTTCCTGCCCCACCGCCCCTGGTACCGGGGTGAATGGCAAAATGTTCTATAAAGCTGAAACCGGGAAGGCGCCAGTAAAATATAAAGCCGGCAAAGATATTGTCACTTACAATACGCAGTAAATGTAATTTTCCGGATGCTATCAGCATCAGTTGCTGATCCCAGGGCCTTCTTTCTTCTTCGGGGAAAGCTTGTTCATACAAATCTTTTATCGCTTCATCGGCGACGGTGGTAGGTATTAGCCGGATCATGCGGCGAAGTTACTGATTATACTGCGTAGCGGCTACTCTGTAGCATTTTTCACGGATGGCACACATTCGAACGGATCCGGGTTACCGGCAGGAACGGGTTTATCTGCAGCCCAGCAGAAGTTCATCGGCTGGCTGGTAATGCTCACCAGCTTTACAGCTACCTTACTGCCTTTGCGGCTGTTGGAGGCTGCAATGCTGCGGGTACCTTTCTCCGGAATATTACTGATAGTATATCGTTCTGTTTTAAAAACCTCGTTATTGTTCCGCATATAGGAAACGCTGACCACCACGTTATCAAGCGCATATTCCGTTTGATTTCTCACAATAATATCCAGGTCTTTGATCCCTCCGAGCAGGCCGGTACGATAATCGCCCGCAGTAACGGCAATAAATTGCTGCCAGTTCCGGCGGTAATAAGCCCTGCGTTCAATAAACTGGCCTGCTACCCGCTGGCGGAGCTCCTGGTGGTTGGTAATTTGTTGGGACACCGCCCCCGACTGGTCAAGGCTTTTGCGTAAATCGCGGTTTTCGTTCCACAGGCGCTGGTTTTCAGACAGCACTTTACGAACATAGCGTTGCTGCTGGCAGTACCCCAGGCTGAACACAACAATAAGCAACAGCAGGACGGCGGGATAAACGTAGCTTCTTTTCATAACCGGGAAAGAGAAAAAATAATGCCAACGCATTTTTATTACATTTGTACAAATGGTTTCAATGCAATTGATTATTGTAAATGATGAAAAAACAGCCCGGCAATTTCTCGACGTGCATGTGGAATTAAACAAGAATGTACCCGGCTGGATAAGGCCGCTGGACAAAGATATTAACAATGTTTTTGATCCTGAAAAGAACAAGGCATTCCGTCATGGAGAATGTATCAGATGGATTTTAAAAGACGACAAAGGCAGGTTAACCGACAGGATT
>NZ_DATMTE010000313.1:0-9603 GCF_035564935.1 Chitinophaga sp.
GGAGTTGGCAATGTTACGGTTGCCGAAGTTCAGGCTGTAACGCACTTTTGGTGTGTTATACATTGTCATAAATGAACCAAGGTCCTTTTCATTGGTCAGTTCATTATAGGAAATGTTACCCCCTGCAGTGAAATTAAGCGGCAGGCTGTAATCCAGTCCCAGTGCCCATCCCCAGGAGTGCACTACTTCAGTGGCGCTTACCGGCACAGAGAAGATATTATTGACGGCAGGATCGGCAGTTGGCTGCACCAGTACCTGTGTGCCATTCATATTTTTGAAATCATTTTTATAGATATAGGCATCGATCAGCAATTGTTTTGCGATCACGGCTTTATAACCTATTTCATATGCCTGGATCCTTTCCGGCAGGAACTCGCGGAAAACGTACTGGGTAGGGTTGCCGGCCTGTACGGATTGTAGCGAGAATACCGGTCCTTTATCCAAACCATAACGTTCGCGCAGGAAAGGCAAACCACCTATCAGGTGGGCTTGTGGCGTTACGAGGTCGATGTACTGATCCTGGTTATGCGGGATACGGAAACCTGTTTGATAAGAAGCGCGGATGTTGTGTGTACCGAGGAAAGTATACACAGCAGACAAACGCGGGCTGAACTGGCCTTTGAAGTTCATGTTCTTATCATAGCGCAGGGAGCCGGTAAGTTTCACATGATCCTCTATGATCTTTTTCATGAGCTGCACATAACCGCCGTATTCATTGATACGGAATTCCTTACCGTTATCATCTACGGCAAACAGTGTTTTTTCGGAGTTTAGTGCATAGCGGCGGTAATTACCGCCTACCAGGATCTCTGCAAAATGGATCAGGTTATGAAAGTTATACATGAACTCGGCCTGGTACAGGTTGGTTTTATCAGTGAATTTTGCACCCACGCCGGAAGCATCGCCGGGAATGGGTTTATTCTTCACTTTATCTGCAGCGGCATCAAATTCAGGCGTGCCGGGAATCAGGCGGCCTTTATCGGCATTAGCACGGGCGGCGCTGATAAAATTTGACTGCTGGGATTGCACCGCTGCCTGGGCCGCAGCAAATGCAGCAGGGACTCCTTGTCCGAGGTTATTGGTAAAAGTGGTTTTAAAGAGATTGCCTGCCGCCAGTCCATAAGTACCGAAGTATTCAGTATACCATTGCTGGCTGCTTTTCCAGGCCTCGTTAATGCCGGAGGCCAGTGTACCGCCGGCATAGCTGTCGCCGGCCCTTTCCTGTGTAGTATACAATCTTACATAGAAATCAGGGCTCTTCAGCTCCACTTTATACTGACCCATGTTGAAGTTTTTCAGGGAGTAACGGTCAGCGCCGGTATACACCGTAGTACCGGAACCGTAGCTGCCTTGCAAAATGGCTTCCAGGTTGGGTGTAAGCCGGTAATGTAATGCAGCGTTCAGTTTCATGTTTTTTGTAGTATAGTCCACTACATCCGCTTCGTTGTAACCGGTGCGGGTTACATTCGACATATTCTGCGGAGGCAGGATGGCATTATACAACTGATCCGGTGTGAGGGCGCCTCCCAGTTGCTGCGACAATGCGATCATTTGCGGCATGAGGGAAGGTTTCAGGCCGGTGTACATATTCACCGTATTTTCATCTCCATATATATTCACACCATTATAGCCTTCGTTATTGGCGCGGGTACCATCTTCCAGGGTATGACCGTTTGCCAGGCTCTGGTCGCGCTGATCATAAGCCTGCCAGTCTTTTGCCTGGAGATAGCCAACATTCAGTTTGAATGCTACCTTATCGCTGAAGGCATGTGCGTAACGTACAGACACGTCGTAGAAACCAGTAGTAGCGGTAGAACGGCCGGCGTCGTTCAGGAAGCCGGTTTTCACCAGGGCGCTTAATCCCTGGTACTGGAAGGGATTTTTACTGTTCATCAGCAGGATACCGTTGAGAGCATTGGGACCATACAGTGCGGAAGCCGCGCCGGGTATAAGTTCCATGTTGTCGAGGTCCACTTCAGGAATGCCTACCATGTTACCCACGGCGAAGTTCAGACCGGGGGCCTGGTTGTCCATTCCATCGTTTAGTTGCAGTACACGGGTATTACCATTGCTGTTAAAACCGCGGGTGTTCACTGATTTGAACGTTAAGCTCTGGGTGCTCATTTCCACGCCTTTCAGGTTGGCCAGCGCATCGTAGTACGATGCGGCGGGAGAAGCTTTCAGAGCGCGGGCATCCAGTTTTTCAATAGATACGGGCGACTGCAGGATGCTTTCCTGTGTACGGCTGGCGGCCACCACCACTTCCTGGCCGAGAATTTCAGTTGAGCTAAGCTCCACTTCCATGTTATCGGTAGCGGAGGAAATCTCGTGTTCTTCTGTTTTAAAACCCACGTAGGAGAACACAAGGGTTAACGGGAACGCATGAGTGGTTTTAAGGGTGAAGGCGCCCCCGCTGCCGGTAATGGTACCGGAGGAAGAACCTTTAACCGCTACCGTAACACCGGGCATGACGTTGCCGGAACCTTTTTCGCGTACAGTACCATGAATAGTGGCGGAGTTTTGTGCTGAAATTACCTGGGTAAGGGATAATAAAAGCACCAGGCAGCCTGTGAAGGCTTTGATTAGAATGCTTCTCATACACGATGGATTTATAAAAGGTTTAGACTCGGTTTAAATAAATATAACGAAAAAAAACCGCATATGGCCATCGGGAGGGCAGGGATTAAAATAAAAATGCAGCAGGATAACCCTGCTGCATATAGCCTATTGTAAGATGTTCAGAATCAATATATTTTTAGTGCATCCATTGCTGTAATATCTTGCCGATCTTCTCAAATTCTATCAGGAAACCATCATGCCCGTACGAAGAATCTATTTCATGATAAGTAGCATCCGGAAGATGCGCTGCCATAAACTGTTGTTCTTCCGGCGGGCATAAAATATCGCTGCTGATGCCGATCAGCAAGGTAGGCTGCTGAATATGGGAAAGGGTAGCGGTGATGTCCTCATGGCGGCCACGGGCAATATTGTGGCTGTCCATCGCTTTGGTGAGCAGCCAGTACGATTGTGCATTAAAACGTTTTACGAGTTTATCGCCCTGGTAATTGATATAGGAAGAAGCCCTGAAGTGATCGGTCTTCTCTTTATCTTCATCGGATTGTGCGCGCACAAAGGTCTGGTAGTTGCGATAGGTAAGCATACCGATGGCCCTGGCGGCTTTCAGCCCTTTGGAACCGGCGCTGTGATTATTGTCTTGCCAGGTATCATCTGCTTCAATGGCCAGTCGCTGCGCCGTGTGAATAGCAATACCCCAGGCGCTTTCGGCTGCTCCTGTACATAACAGGAAGAGGCGGTTGATAACGGCCGGCTCGGACAGCGACCATTCCAGTGCCTGGTAGCCTCCCATGGAGCCGCCTATCAGCAGGTGGATACGGGGTATCTGCAGGTGCTGTCGCAGCAGGATATGCGCCTGTACCATATCCCGGATAGTAATGAAAGGGAACTGCCTGTACCATGGATGCCCCGTTTCCGGGTTTACGGTATGCGGGCCGCTGCTGCCATAGCAGGAACCAATGATATTGGCGCAAACAACAAAGTGCCTGTCGGGGTCAATGGCTTTACCCGCGCCGATCAGGCCGGTCCACCAATCAGCCGCATCACTGTTGGCCGTAAGTGCATGACATACCCAAACCACGTTACTTCCATCTTCTTTCATCGTACCATACGTATGATACGCGATATGTAATCCCGGTAATACTTCCCCGGATTCTAACCGGAATGCTGCTTGACTGTAAAATACCTTTGCCGACAATGCTTCTTCAAATTTGCGCAAAACTACAATATCAGAATTAAAAATTGCAAAATACCACCGATGATTTACGAACGGCGGTCACTGTATAAATCCTGATGGTTTTATTTATCTTTGTTGAAGATAACTTAATAATCATGAAGATAGCATTACAACGAGTAGACGACGGATTTAATATGGAGGCGGTAGATGAAGGCGGCCACAAGGTACTGATGGACTCATCTGTGGAGAATGGTGGTAAGAACAACGGTGTAAGACCCATGCAAATGGTGATCATGGGCCTGGGCGGCTGCTCGGCCATTGATGTGATGATGATCCTGAAGAAACAACGCCAGGAAGTAACAGATTTCCGTATAGAAATTGATGCAGAAAGAGAAAAAGGTAAGGAGCCTTCCCTCTGGGAAACCGCTCACCTGGTGTTCCATCTTAAAGGTAATATCGATCCCGATAAGGCAGCACGCGCTGTGGAATTGTCTATGAACAAATATTGTTCTGTTGCGGAAACCCTGCGTCAGGGTAATACCAAACTGACCTGGGAAGTGAAACTGAACGCTTAACATGCTGTAACTACCATATCCATGAGCAAAGAAAAAAATCAATACCAGCCGGATACCAATGCGGTAAGAATGCAGATGCCCAAAACAGACCAGATGGAGCATTCGGCGCCCATGTTCCTTACTTCCAGTTTTTGTTTTGATAATGCAGAAGAAATGCGGGCTACTTTTGCGGATGAAACAGACTTTAATATCTACAGCCGTTTCAGCAATCCCAATGTAGACGAATTTGTAAAGAAGATGTGCGCCCTCGAAGGGGCGGAAGCAGGATATGCCACGGCCTCCGGGATGAGCGCTATATTCGCCAGCTTCATGGCCCTGCTGAAAACAGGAGATCACCTGTTATCGGCCCGCGCTATCTTCGGTTCTACCCATACCGTGATCACGAAGTTCCTGCCAAAATGGGGCATTGAAACTTCTTATTTCGATATTACCGATCCGGCAGGCATAGAAGCGATGATCCGGCCCAATACCAAAATGATCTTCGTGGAAACGCCCTCCAACCCGGGCCTGGAAATAATAGACCTGGAACTGCTGGCAGGAATTGCCAACAAACATCACCTCATCCTGAACGTAGACAATTGCTTTGCCACACCGGTACTGCAACGTCCTATTGAGTACGGCGCCCACCTGGTAACGCATTCCGCCACCAAGTGGATCGACGGGCAAGGCCGTGTACTCGGTGGCGTAATAGTAGGTAAGGCGGAACTGATCAAGGAGATCCATACTTTTTGCAGAAGCACCGGCCCGGCCATGTCGCCGTTTAACGCCTGGGTGCTGAGCAAAAGCCTGGAAACCCTGTTTGTGAGAGTAGAGCGTCATTCCTCCAGTGCCTTAAAACTGGCGCAGGGCCTGGAAAACAATCCACACCTGTTGTCTGTGAAATATCCTTTGCTGCCAAGTCACCCGCAATACAGTATTGCGCAAAAACAAATGAGCGGTGGCGGTGGTATCGTATGTTTTGAACTGAAGGGCGGCCTGCAGCAGGGCGTCCGTTTCCTGGATGCGTTACAGCTTCTTTCATTAACGGCCAACCTGGGCGACAGCCGCAGTATTGCTTCCCATCCGGCCAGCACTACCCATGCAAAGCTTTCTGACCAGGAACGCGCTATAGCCGGTATAACACCTGGCCTGATAAGGATTTCCGTGGGATTGGAAAATATTAAGGATATTTTAGAAGATATAGAACAGGCATTAGAGAAAAGTAAATAAAAATAAGAACAGGAAGCTGACCTGAAAGAAAGTGGTATTTCTGGTCAGCTGCTGTTGTTTGCTGCTGGCAGTAAACGGAGAATGAATAAGAACAGCCCCATTTAATGATTCAACCCCTTTATTAACCCGGTCATGTGTGACCAGATAGTTAGTCCCTCTATGAAGAAAATATTATTCCTGCTGCTTTTATTAACCGGTGCTTATCCGCTGTATATAACAGCGCAGAGTAATTATGATCATAAGTTGATTGCGGTATTGCCGGTCCGGGCTAAGTTCCCCGAATACAAAAAGTTGTCTGATAGCAGTGCCGGGGCGTTCCGTTCCCTGGAAGTAAAATATGGAATGCAGCTACAGGAAGAATTGTATAGAACCATTACAAGAGACACTAACCGGCTGCTGGTAGAAGTACAACCCTGGCAAATAACAGACTCCATTTTGAAAAATATGGGATTAGACCTGCGGAAAGTATCTTTCCTGGATATGTCTGCCATTGCAAAAATATTGAGAGTAGATGCCTGTGTTGTGGTTACTGTAGGCTATGGCACCAGGAGCAACATCAGGTCATCTGCAGGGTCAAATTCAATAGCCGGGTTTGCCGGAGGTCTGGGAGCCTCCGAGCTTACAAGGGCAATCTACCGGAACAATAAAATATTTACTTTCCGGTTGGTGGATGGAAAATCCGGAGATGAAGTGTGGAATTACTCACAAGAAATGACGGCAGGAGATATCACACTTGATAAAGATCAACTTATCTTTTCCCGAAGGCTCTTTAAAGGGTTTATGAAACGTTTCCCTTATTGCGACTAGCCGTTTTTAAACTTTTCTACTTATATTAGAACTATGAAATCCTTTGCTCATTTTCTCCTCGTCCTGATCCTGGCTTATGCCGCAGGCATGATACTGCCCTGGTGGAGTGTAGCGCTCGTTGCTTTTCTCGTTACCCTGCTGATGCCGCTATCACCGGGTAAGTCATTCTTCAGCGCCTTCATGGGCATCTTCGTGTTGTGGATGATCCTGGCTTTTTACATGGATGTAAGAAATGATCACCTGTTGGCGAACCGTATGAGTGAAATGATCCTGAAGGTGCGGAGCGGGCCGCTGATAGGGGTGGTTAGTTCGTTTATAGGCGCACTGGTGGCTGGCTTTGCTGCAAGTTCCGCTGCCTTTGTCCGTGCTCCTAAAAAGGTGGCCTGATTACTTATCCAGGCTGTTAAAATTCTGATAAAACAGTTTGCACAAATGCCCCGTAAGCTGTTCGCCGTTACATTTGGAATATGAAGAACTACCTGTCTGCCCTGTTTTGCATTTTCATTTCCAGCTACTGCCAGGCTATTGTGGTGAAAGGCCGCGTAACGGATGATAAAGATCAGCCGCTTCCATTTGCTACCATCTTCATAAAAGGAACCACTACCGGCACTACTACCAATGCCGCGGGCCAGTACCAGCTTGATCTGCCGGCCGGGCAATATACCGTGGTATGCCAGTATATCGGCTTCAAAAGAACAGAACTCCCGCTTAACGTTAACGCCTCAACGCAAACGCTCGACTTCCGCCTGCTGCCCATCAATATGCAGATAAAAGAAGTGGTGGTGAAAGCCAACGGCGAAGATCCCGCATATGCCATCATCAGGCAAGCTATTAAAAAAAGACGCTTCTACCAGGAACAGGTAAAGGAATATACCTGCATGTCGTATATCAAGGGCACCATAGGAATGAAAAATGTTCCGGGAAGATTTATGGGGCGGAAGGTAGATAAGAATGATATGGGGGTAGACAGCACCGGGAAAGGCATGATCTTCCTGTCGGAATCCGTGACTAAAATATCTGCCCGGCAACCGGATAAAGTTAAACTGGAAGTAATTTCCTCCCGCAAAAGCGGTGGCGGTTTCGGCTTAAGTTTCCCTGCCTTTATCAGCTTCTACGATAATAATGTTTCCGCTGTTATCACGCAAATGGGCCCCAGGGGCTATATTTCACCTATTGCAGAAAATGCCCTGGCCTATTATAAATATCACCTGGAAGGTACATTTACAGAAGATGGTAAAACGGTGAACAAGATCCAGGTTATTCCCCGCCGGAAACAGGAGCCCCTGTTTTCAGGCTATATCTTTATAACAGACGGCGACTGGCGTATTCATAGCACCGACCTGCTCCTCACCAGCGAATACCAGCTGGAGCTGATGGATTCACTGAAGATCCGCCAAACCCATGTTCCTGTTACCGCTGATATATGGCGGATAAAAGACCAGGTGATATCCATATCGTTTAATAAATTTGGTTTCAGCATGGGGGGCAGCTTTGTAAACGTGTATTCCGATTACAATGTACACCCGCAGCTCCCGCCAAACTTTTTCGACAATACTTTCCTTAAGTATGATTCCGCCTTTGATAAACAGGCGCATGCCTACTGGGACAGTATCCGGCCGGTACCCCTCGAAACCGACGAGGTAAAGGACTATCGCGAAAAAGACAGTATCGCCCAGGCTGCACGCGATTCCTCCTTTTCCCGCTATCGCCTCGATTCCCTGCAACGGAAACAACCACGCGTTAAAGTGACGGATGTGCTGTGGGGCGGCGTGCGGCGTAAGTATTATTTCCGCCGCGACAGCTCCATTCAATATAATTCCATTGGTGTAAGAGGGCTCCTGAGATCTTTGAAGTATAATACCGTGGAAGGCCTGGTAATTGCCCTGGAACCCAATCTGAACATCTATACAGGGGAAGAAAGCAGCTTACGCATCACACCTTTCCTGCGGTATGGATTGAGCAACACTCACTTTAATGCCTATACGCAAATTGATTTCAGCAACAGCAGCAAGGTACATAAGCGTTTTGGGCGTAACGACTGGTCCCTGGCAGGAGGGAAGCGCGTTTCCCAGTTCAACCAGGACAATCCCATCGATAATATTGCCAACGAGTTTTATACCCTGTTCCTGAAGGAGAACTATATGAAGCTGTATGAAAACTGGTTTGGTAAACTGCGCTATACCCGTACGTTCCAAACAAATGATAAGCTTTCTGTAGGCGCTACTTATGAGAGCAGGAACCCGGTAGAGAACACTACTGATTTCGTGATCTTTAAAAACGATCATAAACAGTTTACGCCCAACCATCCTTACGAGCTGGCCAATGTACCATTTGAAAAGCACCAGGCGCTGGTGCTGGATGCCAGCTTCACCTTCCAGCCGGAGCAACAGTTTGTGGAGTTGCCCGACCGCAAAATTCCTTTTGGTTCCAAATATCCCACCTTCATAATAGGCTACAGCAAAGGCATACCCAATGTGGGGAACAGCGTTGTGGATTTTGACAAATGGAATTTCTCGGTGCAGGATAATATGAATTTCAAATTACTGGGAGAGTTCCGCTACCACATTGGCCTGGGAGGTTTCCTGAACGACCGGAATGTACAGATCCCGGATTATCAGCATTTTAATGGTAACCAAACATTCTATAACACGAAATACCTGAACAGCTTCCAGCTGGCGCCGTATTACCGGTATAGTACTACTGCACCGTTTTATGCCACTGCCAATGTAGAACATCATTTCAATGGCTTACTCACCAACAAGATCCCGTTGTTTAACCGCTTAAAATGGAACCTGGTGGCCGGCGCCAATGCATTTTATGTAAATGGCGACAACAACTATGTGGAAGTTTTCGGCGGCATTGAAAATATTTTCAAGATGATCAGGGTAGATGTAGTAGCAGGTTACCAAAGTAAAGAAGATACCCGCATAGGAGTGCGCGTTGGCTTTGGCGGCATCCTTGGTAATATGGTAAAGTTTAAATAACTAACGGACACTGATTCCGGGGACCCTGTTACCACCTGATATTGCTTGCCAGGTAACAAAATCCCCGTATCTCACTATTCACTGACCGGTTCTAGAATTTCTTCCTGCTCTTTATTTCTTTCTTTTCGTCAAAGAAATAAGCCAGCAGCCTGTAAATCCAGATACCAACAACTAAATAAATAAAGTAGGTAATGTAAATACTCATAACATAACATTTTCGGGTTAATCAATATTGCTTCTCTAAGTCATTTTTCAAAAAGGGTGCCAATTGGGGTTG
>NZ_DATMTE010000314.1:0-13877 GCF_035564935.1 Chitinophaga sp.
GATCGTATTGTCGTGGACAGAAAATGCCACTCCTGCTTACAACGAAAAGTACTTCGAGGTATACCGCGCCACCCAGGCCGGCGGCCCATACGTACTTGTAGGACGGAACAATGCCAATGTGGTAACGTTTACAGACAATAATCTTGTTCCAAATACAAACTACTTCTATAAAGTACGACCTGTAAACGACAATGCTGCCGGCCCTCTCTCTGCAGAGGTAAAAGGCACCACTGCGTCCGACAGCTCTGCTCCTTCTGCCCCACCGTCTTTAACGCTGGGCAGCTATACCAACAACCAGGTGATCCTGAACTGGTCTGCCGCTACAGACGATGCAGGCATTGCCGGGTACGACATTTATGCCAACAATGTGTTGAAAATGTCTGTTGGTAATGTACTTACCGCCACCGTAACCGGTCTTGCAGATGGTACATTGTACAATTTCTATGTGAAGTCGAAAGATGTGTCGGGAAAATCATCTACCCCAAGTAACCAGGTAACGATAAGAACCAAAAAAGCAAATCTTACCTATAAGTACTATACCGGTAGTTACAGTAACCTGCCTAACTTTAATAATCTCACGCCGGCCCAAACAGGCAAGGCTTATGTGCCGGATCTTACCGTTGCACCTGCAGGCGTTACCACTAACTATGCCGTAATGTGGACCGGCTATATCCGTATCCCGGTTACCGGCTCTTACAAATTTGAAACTTATTCAGACGATGGCAGCAAGCTGTACTTCAATAAGACATACAGCAGCAGCACCACTGCTACCGTAAACAACGATGGTTCGCATGGTGCTACTTATGCGTCTGGCACTGTAAGTGTAAACGCTGGCGTGTATCCTATCACCGTTACTTACTTCCAGGGCGGCGGCGGCTCCGCAATGGGCGTATACTGGACCAGCACCGCTGCTGGCATTACCACCCGCACACTGATTCCTGCAGAGGCCTTCATTGATACCGCTGCAGTAAACGGCACAGCGCCAACAGCCCCCAGCGGCCTGGCAGTAGCTGTAAACAATTACAGTAAACTGAATCTTACGTGGACAGACAAGAGCAACAATGAAACCGGCTTCGAAATATACAGAAGCACCAGCAGCGGCGGTACCTACGCCATTGTTGCCACTGCAGCAGCCAACGCAGTAAGCTATACAGATACTGCGCTGAACGCCTCCACTGCCTATTATTACAAAATAAGGGCTATCGGCCTCTATGGCGAATCCGCTTATACTGCTGTAGCAAATGCAACAACAGCGGCCAAACCATTACCGCCGGCAGTACCTACCAACCTGGCTACACAGGCGCTTTCCACACAGGTAGTGAAATTAACCTGGACAGATAACAGCACCATAGAAACAGGCTATGAAATACAACGTTCCCTCGCAGACAGCCTGCATTTCAGCGTGCTGAAGAGCGTAGGACCTGTGGCATCCGGACAGGGCACTTTCTCTGATTCCTCTCTCGCTGCTAATACAGTAGTGTACTACAAAATCAGGGCATACGGAGAAGGCGGTTACTCTGCCTTCACAAAAGCAGTGATCGCAAAATCGCTGAACAATCCACCAGTGATAGCTGATATCAGCAGCCGCACCATCCGCTATGGTACTACCCAAAGCATACCGGTAACGGCTACCGACCCGGATAATGATGCCATTACTTTCAGTCTTTATAACGCACCTGCGTTTATTACCCTGCAGCAAAATGCCGGTGTAACATCCCTGAACCTGGCGCCAACAGTTGCGCAGCAGGGTACTTATAACGGTGTGGGGGTAATTGCTACAGATGCCAACGGCGGAAAGGATACCGCATTATTTAACCTCATTGTAAATGATAACTATCCCCCGGTAATAGATTCTGTTGCAGGATGGAGTGTAGACGAAGGAACACAGAGAACCGTAAAGGTATCGCTGCACGATCAGAACCCGGCTAATACCTTTACCTGGACAGCGCTTCAGATTCCTTCTTTTGCTTCAATAACCAGCAGCAACGACACCTGCTTAATTACCCTGCAACCGGGATACGGCGCTTCCGGCACCTATACCGTTAAGCTGCAGGCAACAGATAACCAGGGTGGCATTGATGTACGGAGCTTCGTATTAACCGTGGTGGATAAACCAACACCGAACTACAAGCTGCTTCTTAACTTTACCCTGAACGCCCTTGCCCCGGCGCCATGGAACAACATCACCGGCGCTACCGCCAACCTGAAAGACGATAACGGCCAGACTACCAGCGTGGGCTTGTCGTTCGACGAAACATGGTGGGCAGGAGGAACAGAAGGCGCTACCACCGGCAACAACAGTGGTATATACCCTGATGTGGTAATGAGCCAATATCTCTACTTTGGTTCGCTGCCGGGGTTCTTTACAGGAGCATCCTCTATGCACGGGCATCTCACCGGGCTGGAAACCAACAGAACTTATTCTATCAGGTTCTTCTCCAGCAGTAAATGGTGGGCGCCACAGCCGGATAACGGCAGCACCCAATACACTATTAATGGTGTAAGCAAAACCCTGAACGTTCAGAATAACACTACCAATGCAGCGGTATTTGAAAACCTGACTGCAGACGCTAACGGCGAAATCAAATTTACGCTCAGTGTGCCCGCAGGCGGACAGGTAGGTTACCTGAATGCGATGGAAATAAATGCAGGCGGAGCAGGCGATACCAGTATCGTAGTAAACCAGCCCCCGGTAATTGCAGCAATTCCGAATAAAACATTAACCGCCGGAGATACCCTGCACGTACAGCTTTCAGGAACAGATCCTGAAAATGATGCGATCACTTATACCGGTTATAACCTTCCTGCTTTTGTTTCCGTGGTACAGTCGCCAGGTAATCCTTACCTCCTGGTGTCACCTGCTACCAACAATGCAGGCCAGTTCAATAACATCGGTGTAATTGGCACAGATACGCATGGCAACAGCGATACGGCCGTATTTAATCTCACAGTAAATGCACCGGCAGGCGGAGATACCAGCGGTTATAAATTGCTCATCAGTATTAAACAAAACAGTACCGCACCTGCGCCATGGAATAATGTGACCGGAAAAGTGACCAGCAACCTGAAAAATGACCAGGGCCAAACCACTGCATCCAGCCTGGTATTTGACGAAAGCTGGTGGGCTACCAATGGCGAAGGCGCCATTACCGGCAACAACAGCGGTGTATACCCCGATGCTGTGATCAACGACTTCCTTTACTTCGGCTCATTGCCTGGTTTCTTCTCCGGAGCGCCAAGCATGACCGGTCATATTACAGGATTGGAAGCAGGTAAGAAATTTACTGTTAAGTTCTTCTCCAGCAGTAAATGGTGGGCGCCGCAGCCGGACAATGGCAGCACCCAGTTCACCATCAACGGCGTGAGCCAGACCTTGTATGTACAGAACAACTCCCAGAGCGTGGTGAGCTTCGCCAACCTGAGCCCTGATGCAAATGGTGAAATAGTATTTACACTGAGTGTACCTGCGGGCGGGCAGGTAGGTTACCTCAATGCTATTGAAGTAGTGGCAGGTACTTCCACAACGCCAACAGTCAATCACGCTCCGGTAATTGCAGACATTGCCAACCAGAGCCTGGAGGCAGGTTTCAGCCTGAATATCCCTGTGACGGCAACAGACCAGGACAACAACCCGATTACGTACAGTACCGTCAACCTGCCTTCCTTTGTGACCCTGGTACAGTCTGGTGGCAGCGTATCACTTTCCGTAGCGCCAACCATCAGTGATGCAGGCACTTACAATAATGTAAAAGTTATTGCTAAAGATACCTATGGCGCCGCCGATACCGCTACGTTCAATATTACGGTAACACCGCCGCCCAATACAAGCGGTAGTTACAAACTGTTTTTGAACTTCAAACTCAATAATACCGCACCGGCACCATGGAACAATATCACAGGAGCCGCATCTAACCTGAAAAACGACCAGGGCCAAACCACTACGGTAGGATTGAATTTCGATGAAACATGGTGGGCTGCAGGCGTAGAAGGCGCTACTACCGGTAACAACAGCGGTATTTACCCGGATGTGGTACTGGCTGAATATCTTTATTTCGGTTCACTGTCGGGCTTCTTTACAGGAGCGCCGGTGATGCACGGTCACCTTACAGGACTGAGCGCCAATACCACCTACACCATCAAGTTCCTGTCGAACAGTAAATGGTGGGCGCCGCAGCCGGATAACGGCAGCACTCAATTCACCATCAACGGTGTAAGCAAAACCCTGAGCGCACAGAACAATACCGCCAACACAGCAGACTTTACCAATCTTACTGCTGATGCCAACGGTGAAATTGCCTTTACGCTCAGTATTCCTCCGGGCGGCCAGGTAGGTTACCTGAATGCCATGGAAATAGTAGCTACCACCAATATCGAGGACCTGGCCAACAACAACCAGGTGATGGGAATAGGTAACAATATAGGCGTAACCACCAATACGCTGAAAGGCAGCATGGAGGTGAACGTTTATCCTAATCCGTATATCGATAACCTGGCGATTGACATGACACTGCAGAAAACAGCACCTGTAATGCTCATTGAAATCATGGACCTGAGCGGCAAACGCCTCTACAGCGAAACAAGGAAAGAAGTTCCGCAGGGTAAAAACCTGATCAGGATCAATACCCAACGCACAGTTACATTACCTGGCGTGTACATCCTGAAGCTTACTTCTTCTACCGGTGAAACAAAGAGCGTTAAACTTGTCAGGCAGAATTGAGTTATAACTGAATGATTATGATAAAAATAAAACCGTTCCGGAGAATATTCCGGAACGGTTTTTTTATAAAACATTCGCTTTACCCGGAAAACTTCAGCGGTTACCAACTAAATTTTATGTTTCGCTTAAAAATAAAGTGTCTTTTAATATAATCTTTTACCTTTGAGCCATAACCGGATATACCAGGATAGCTTTGCTCCCCGGATATCTCCCCTTAACCTCATCCTCGCCAAAAACCTGATATATTGTAGGGCATCTTGCCAGACATTATCTCATTTTTTACCATCTCCTCTGATATGCCAATCACCACGCCGGGACAAGGCAGATATACAGCAATGTATGTATATCCCGCTCTGCGTATCAATTAAAGCTTAAAGGAAAATTTCTATATGGATATCGTGTATTTTATAAAGGCGTTGCTTAAAAAGAAATGGTGGATACTGTTCAGCACCATTGCCGCTGTTGCGGCAGCATTTGCCTTTACCATCGGCAAACCCAAATTATATGCCTCTACCGCCCAGATGGCCACCGGATTCACTACCAATGAACAGATCAAGCTGCGCGACGAAAATGTGAACCTTTTTGAAGCAGACGTTAAATTCGATAACGTTATTGAAACGATGAACTCTCCGCTGGTGATCGGACTCCTCGCCTGCGACCTTATAGTACACGATCTCACCAGCAACAAGCCATTCAGGCAACTTTCAGAAAAAGAGCTGAAAGATCCTCACTATACCAGTGCCAATAAGGAAGAAATTGTGCGTATCTGCCGCCAGAAAATTGACTCCCTGCAAATACTCTCCTCTTCCCTGCCTAACGAAAGAAAGGTACTTGAGTTTATGAAAGTGTACCGGTACGATTTTGAGTCTATCCGCAAAATGCTTTATGCAACGCGTCTTTCCCGTACAGATTACATCAATATTATCTGCTATTCAGACAACCCGGAATTGTCGGCCTACACGGTTAACACCCTCTATAAAGAATTTATCCGCTTCTACCGCAGCTCACGTTCTGAACGTTCTGTTGAAAACGTGGAAACATTTGAAGCGCTGGTAAACCAGAAGAAGCAGGAACTGGATCAAAAAGTAGAAGCGCTCCGGGGATATAAAACACAACAGGGCGTATTAAATGTAGAAACTGCCAGCGGTAATGAATGGGACCTGATCAAACAGTTTGAGAAATCTGTATCGGACGAAAGGGCCAATTATAACAACCTGCAGGCATCTCTTAATAATGTAAATACACAACTGTCACAGGCAACCAGCGGCAAACCCACCTACTCCAATTCAAACGGGGAGATAGTTACCCTGAGAAAACAGATCAATGACCTGAACGACCAGTACGTAAATTCCGGCTCCACTGATAATGCGCTGGCGGAAAAGATAAAAACCCAGCGTGCCAGGCTGCAGAAAGTACTGTTGGACGCCTCCAGTACCACCGGTAAAGTAAGTACCCGTGAAGAGCTGATCCAAAGCAGGGATGCGCTGGAAGCACAGTTAAGCGCATCAAAGCTCAATATCAGTACCCTGGAAGGAAAGATCCGCAACCTCCGTTCTTCTGTTGGCTCCTATGCCAATAAAGAAGCTACTGTTACTTCCCTGCAGCAGGAAGTTGAACTGGCACAGGATGAATATAACAAACTGAAAGAAAAACTGGGCTCCGCATTAGATAACCGGAATGTTCCGCAGGATAACTTCCGTCAAACCCTGAAAGGACAACCTGCCTTTACACCTGAATCATCCAAACGGCTGGTGATTATGGGCATGTCTGGCATGGCGGTGTTTATGATTTCCTGTATCGGCATCCTCTTCAGGGAGTTCATGGATAACTCGCTGAAATCGCCTTCCGTATTTAACCGCAGCTCCAACCTGAAGCTGATTGCCACTATCAATCATACCAATCTTCAGCGATATAAACTGCTGGAAATATTACAGCGCAAAACTGATGAGACGCAATGGTTAAAAAGACAGAATGTTTTCCGTGAATTGCTGCGCAAGCTCAGGTATGAACTGGAAAGCAGCGGTAAAAAGATCTTTCTCTTTACCAGTACGGAACCGCAACAGGGTAAAACTACGCTGCTGCAGGCCGTTGCCTACAGTCTTAGCTTAAGCAATAAAAAAGTGCTGGTGATTGACACCAATTTCTGTAATAATGATGTGAGTGCGCAAATGGAAGCAAAGCCCACGCTGGAATATTTTTCAGTACCACCTGAAGAGTTCACCATCGAAAAGGTAAAAGCAATTACCACTACTTACGAAACGCCGGGTATTGAGATCATTGGTTGTAAAGGTGGCGACTATACGCCGTCAGAGATCCTGCCTCCCAACCACCTGCTCAATTACCTGCCCCAACTGAAAGAATATTATGACTATATATTGATGGAAGGCGCGCCACTGAATGATTTCACCGATAGCCGCGAGCTGTCTGCTTACGCAGAAGGCGTGGTAGCGGTCTTCTCCTCTCATCTGAAAATGAAACAGATCGACAGGGAGTCATCCGAATTTCTGGAGTCGCTTGGCGATAAATTCCTGGGAGTTGTTTTGAATAATGTAAAAGAAGATTTTATTGAGCTTTGATTTTTAAACATGTTCCAACTGATCTTTAAAGACATATTTAGTTTGCGCCCCGAAAAAAGCGAATCCCGTTATGCCTGGATCGACTATGCCAAGGGAATAGCCATTATACTGGTGGTTTACCGGCATTTGGCCTATGGCCTGGTTGCAGCCGGCGTATCTATGCCTAAGGGAGTGCTGGCCACAAACGATATGCTTTACAGTTTCAGGATGCCGTTATTTTTCCTGTTGTCCGGTTTGTTTTTCGGGAGAAGTGTTGCCAAAAGAGGCGCGGTGAATTTTGGGATGTCGAAGGTGAACACGCTGTTGTATCCCTACTTACTTTGGGCGATGATACAGATCAGTTTGCAGATCTTATTTCCGGAATACGCTAATGCAGAGCGGTCGCGAAGGGATTTTCTGAATATTGTTCTGCAGCCCAGAACGCTGGATCAGCTGTGGTACCTGTTCGCTTTATTCAATGTTACCATACTGTACCTGCTCACATCACTGCTGCTCAAAGGAAAAAAAGGCTGGCAGCTGCTGATCGGGCTGGTATTGCTGGGGGTGGCTCCCTATGTGCAAAGTAGCAGTACGCTATATGATATCGCCCTGCATTATATCTATTTTGCGGTTGGTGATTTTGCCGCTACCTACTTTTTCCAGGGAGAAATACAGGACCTGTTAGCCAACCCGGTGAACCTGCTGTTGCTTACACCCGTTTTTTGTTTGCTGCAATGGTATTACCTGCTTCACCAGCAAATGAACCTGTACCTGTTAATGCCAATTGCGCTTAATGGCTGTTTGTTTGTGATGATGCTGGCGTCGTGGCTGGCGAAGCTACAGAAGCTGCAATTCCTGAATGTGATTGGTCATTATTCTTTATATATCTACCTGCTGCATGTCAGCATATTTGCGGCGCTGCGGGCCATACTGCTGTATACAGGCATTACCAACGGCGTAGTATTGCTGCTGATCTGCATACCATCGTCCATCCTGCTTTCCATTATCGCTTACCGCATACTGGTAAAAATGGGATTCAGTTTCCTGTTCAAGGGAAAGTTTGGTATTGGCCGTTTAAATAAAAAAATAATGATGCACAGTTTCATATGAAAATGCAACCGAAAAAAAAGCCGATAGACCAACATCTTCACCAGGTGCTGATCCTCATTTTTATAGCGCTTACAATTATCGCTATGGCTGTTAAAATAGTATTCTTATAAATTGGCTGAAGTGGAAATTGTTAAAAAAAATATTTTCAACATCTTTATCATTATCGGCTGGATAATACTGATACCGGCAATTGCCTATATCAGTGCCCAGGAGATAAAGTACGTTGCTCTGCTCATCGGGCTGGTGATAGGAAGCACTGTAGCGGCAGTTTCCCTGCTGAATTACCGGGCGGGTTATTTTATTTCCTGTACCGTAGCACTGACGGTGCGCTTACTGGAACGGATGTCCGGTACAGAAATACCCGTAGGAGTATTGATAGATGCCATTATCTTAATTACACTCCTGGGCAGCCTTTTGAAAGCCGGCGACGATAGTATTAAAAAAGTGGATTTCCTCCGGGACCCGGTGCTGATCACCTTTTATATTTACGGTGGTTATATCCTGCTGCAGTTCTTCAACCCGGCGTTTGTATACGACCGGCATGGCTGGACCACCTTTGCGAGGGTATTTGTACGCAATATGATCTTTATGTACCTGGTCATGAAAATGATCCGCAACATGAACGACCTTAAACTGTTTCTGAAGTTCTGGATCATCATCCTTACCATTGCGGCGTTTTATGCATGTATCCAGCAATGGTTTGGGTTAATGCCCTTTGAGAAAGCATATATTGCGAAGTACCCCGAAAAATTTAAAACGGTTATTATCCTCACCGGCATACGTATTTTCTCATTCGTATCAGATCCCGCCGTATTCGGTGTGATCATGGCTTGCGGCTGCATTATCAATATTGTACTGCTTACCAGCTCCAGCAAAATGATATCAATGCCAAAGAAAATATTCCTGGTGATATCGCTGGCGCTCCAGTTTATGGCACTGGGCTTTTCAGGTACCCGTACCGCCTACATTATGGTGCCAATGGGACTTATTATGATGCTGTTTGTAAACCTGCGTAACAGGAATACGGTGATAGGTGCAGTGGTATTCGTATTTGCATTCCTGGTACTGATGTTTGGTCCTTTCCATGGCAATTCTACTGTGATCAGGATGCGAACGGCCTTCTCCGGTTCAGAAGACGCCTCCCTTAATGTGAGGGAAGTGAACAGGCACCGTATACAGCCTTACATCTACAGCCATCCTATTGGTGGCGGATTCCTGAGCTGTGAACCGGGTTCGGGCAGCGAACTGGACGGCTTCCCTCCCGACAGCGGCTACCTGCGCACCGCACTTGAACAGGGATGGATAGGCTTATTACTCATCATTACAAATATTTACCTGGTAATGCAATACATGGTGGGCAATTATTTTGCCAGCAGAACAGAAATGGAAAAACAGTTTACACTGGTGATCCTTTGCGTAATGTTTGCACTGGTGGTAAGTATTTACGCCCAGGAATCCTCTGGCCTCATTGAATCAGCCCTTCTTTACTATGCCCTCAACGGCATCTCCATAAAACTAAAATATTTATTATCATCTCCAAATATCACAACATGAAACGAGTACTATTCTTTTTATTAGTAGCATTAACAGGTACAATGGCAAAGGCGCAAAGAGCCGATACCAGCATTGTGCTGCGCCTGCCGGCCGACCAGCCAACAGTGGCCAGGTTAAAAACAAGACTGGTGGAACTTGCCATGGAAAATCCACAGATCAAAGCACTGGACATAAAAAAACAGATTACCAAATACGATGAAAACAGGGCCAAAGCCGGCTGGCTCGATATGATCGTTGCCTCTGGTAACCTGAACGAATTTACCATCAAGGGAAGCGGCACTACCAACAACAATACATTGTATCCCAGGTACAACTTTGGTATCAATGTACCGCTTGGACATTTGATTAGTATTCCTAATGAAGTGAAAACAGCCAAGGCAAACGGGAAAGTATTCGAGCAACAGAAAGAAGGCGAAAAGCTTGCATTGAAATCTGCAGTACTGCGTGCTTACGAAGACTATGCCACCAACAAACAGTTGTATGAGCTGCAGCTGCCTTTGCTGGAAGATGCTTACAACCATTACAAACAAACTGAACAGAAATTCTCCAAAGGAGATCAGAACACCGCTGTGGAAGGACTGAATGACGCATACCGTATCTATAACGCAGAAATGGTGCGCAAAGTGAACCTGGAGAGAGATGTAAAACAGTCGAAGATAGTACTGGAAGCCATTATCGGCACTACTATGGAAGAGGTATTGCTTCATTTATAATATTAGGGTTAGTGAACATGGTATCCGGTAATGCGGATTACTGAAAATAAAATCAAGAATGAGAATATTTCTTTTTATCGCACTTATGCTGCAGGCAGTATTAGTGTCTGCGCAGAATATAAAACCATTCAAACAGATCGACGTACAGATCACACCCTGGCACCATATACCGGCATTGATAAAGCTGCCGGATAATCCGAAAACGGGGAAAAGATACCCGCTGCTTATTTGTCTTCATGGCAAAAGCATAGCTGGTACCGACGTTACCAAGATCTTCAGACAGGGTGTAGCGAGGCAAATGCATGAAGGAAAAAATATTGATGCCGTTAATAAACTGGACGGTAAAAAATATGAATTTATTGTAATGGCGCCGCTGGCTACCAGCTGGTCGCTCGGTCCGGAACACATGGATGCCGCTATTACAGATGTATTGAAAAGGTACCCGATTGATTCTTCCCGTATTTACATCACGGGATACAGCGCCGGCGGATGGTCGGTAGCAATGGCCGTTACCGATAAAAGAATGGCAAAGCGGGTGGCCGCAGCGGTGAATATGTCGCCCGCCACTATTGATGCAGAGAACCTGAAAAGCTTCCAGGTAACCGCTCAGAATAATATTCATGTATGGTATTTTGGCGGAACCGACGAGCCGGTTTTCCTTGGTAATTGTAAACTTTATGCAGACAGTACCAACAAGTACAAACCGGGACTTACAAAGCTGAGCATCGGGAATCATAAACACTGCTGCTGGGAACAGTATTACAATCCTTCTTACAGGGAAGATGGGATGAATATTTACGAATGGCTATTGCAGTATAAAAGATAACCCGGTATGCCAGCGCGCACAAAATGGATATTAACAATAACAGGGAGCGCTTTACTGCTGTTGTCAGGGGTTTTCCTGTTCATTAAACAGCAACAGGAAACCGCTCCTCTTGATGATACTGTCCGCAGGGCCGCACCGGGTGCGTTTATACAACTGGAACAGGGAATGGTTCATTACAGCTTGTCGGGGCCCGACACCGCGCGGCTGCTGGTATTGATACATGGAGGCGGTTGCACCGGTATAGAAGTATGGAAGAACAATATTCCTTATCTCCTCTCCAAAGGCTACCGGGTATTGTGTTATGATCTTTATGGCCGCGGGTATTCCGACAGGCCGGAAACAGTATATGATCTTCAGCTGTACAGGAAGCAGCTAACTTCCCTGCTTGATACGTTACAGCTCCGGCAGCCATTTGATATGATTGCAATGTCGATGGGAGCGCCCATCGGGTTGGACTATGCAGCTGGCCACCCGAACCGCGTGAAGCAGATCATACTGCTGGGACCGGCGGCCAGCGGGGATCTTAAGCCAAGTAAATTACTGCGGTTCCCCGTAATAAGAGACCTGTTAATGAGCGGTTACTGGTATCCCCGTTCGGTGGAAAATCAGCGGAAAGAATTTGTGAACCAACCATTGTTCAACAGCTATGCTACGAGGTTAAAATATTTTATGAACATCAGAGGTTATAAGCGCATCACCCTTTCATCCTGGATTAACATGCTGAATCAAAGCCAGCTTTATCTGCTGGAAAAAATTCCGCCCCGGAAAATATTCCTTATCTACGGGAAGCAGGATCCCTTCTTCCCAAAAGAGAAATTAAGTTCTTATACCGCCTTATACCCAACTTTAGAAGTACATGAAGTAGACAGCGCCGGGCACATGCCTCATTATGAGCAGCCACAGGAAGTAAATGAACTGATGTGGAAGTATCTTGAAGGGAAAAAATAAATGCCCGGTAAAAAAGAAAACAGCCGCCCTGGTTTAACCGGGACGGCTGTTTCATTATCTGGTGATAGCAGATCAGTTGGTTCTGTAGCCGGTGGTCAGCAGTGCTGAACCGGATGTAGGCTGGTAGAAATTATTGGTGTCTATACCAGCAGCAGCCACAGTGGCAAATTTGGAATTGGCTTCCGCCCCTGTTCCTTCTGTAACAGCAGCTCCGTTCTCCGTATATATGTAAGCGTTAGGAACAATTGTACCGCCGCTTACCCGTGGTTGAATGAAGGCATTACCCTTTACTATCTGTGCAGCCGTCATACCAAAATAACCATTAATGCGAAGTGATACACCACCGGTTCTGGCAATGGTATTGTTGGTGATCTGAACAACCGCTTTATCAGTTCCTCTCAGGCTCACTCCATCGCCCTGGTTATCTCTTAACAGGTTGTTATGGATGATGTGCGTAGCGCCATTTTCGCCGGATCCATAAAACTGGATCAGTTCACCCCAACCATCGTGTACGTAGTTATCGTGCACATTGGTATTGGTGGTACGGCCACCGATCAGGATACCGCCGTTATGGCCTGAGTTATGCTGACCGCCCCAGCTGGTAACGGTGTTACCATAGATCTCCAGTTTATCGATAGCGGCAGTTTGAATACCATCTGCACCTCCGTTTGATACACTGTTGTTGTAGATCTTTACATTGCGCCATTTAATAGGCTGTACATACTGTTGTCCGCTTACAAACCCGGAAGGATCGCCATAGTAAGGCGCATTGGCCGTCAGGTTCCAGTAAAGGGCAGTATGACCAATATAAAATGCTTCGTTGTTGGTACCGCTGATGGCCACATCATGGATCAGCAGGTTATCCATATAAGAGTTAGGATACTGGGTGGTCAGATCGCCTTTTACAGGGTCTGTTTTGGCCCAGATACCTGTTCCGCCATTATGTATAGTAACATTGGCGATCTCGAAATTATCGGTATGCTGGCTGAGGGTAAAATCGAAATATGCTTCTCTTCCCGCCTGGGTGCTTCCCTCTACTACAAATTCAGATTTGGATTTTTCACCGCCTGCTTTTACATAGTGGCAGTTTACGAAACTGATAGCAGTAGCCCAGGAACCACCGCTCCAGGATGGATTACCAATTTTTACTACGGTGCCGCTGGCATTTTTAACAATGATAGGACTGCCTGCAGCGCCTTTCAGGTTATTAAAAACGATGGCGGAAAAAGTTCCCTTCAGATTCAGTACCTCGCCGGCCTTATAAATGCTTCCGTCTACAACCAGTCTGCCGTCCTTATCAGGAACAAGCGTATACTGCTTCCCACCAACAGGGGGCTTTGCTGCAGTTTCAGTTGGATTATTTTCCGGTACCAGCTGGTTTATTTGATCCTTATTGCAACTTTCGGTTGTGACAACTAAAGCCAGTGCAACGGATACGAATGTGAACATAGACA
>NZ_DATMTE010000315.1:0-1954 GCF_035564935.1 Chitinophaga sp.
GAAGATCAGTAAGTGTTGCTTCATTATATATTATTGAGTCCGGGAAATACGGGTAAATCTGCCACCCGTAGCGGGTGGCAGAAGTTCAAATGAAAGTGATCAGGGTACTATTGCAGGTGGAATATTTGTTACATCGTGGTAATCATTATGCGGGGTGAAAGGGTTATACTCTGCTCCGCACTGGTTGCCCGAGTTATTAGGATAAAATACATAATAGCCGGTGTCGTAACCATACCAATGTTCAACCACATGGTAATAATCATCATTTACCCAAACCCAGGTGCCTGTTCTGAAGGTCCTGTCGCCGGTAGATCCACAATACCTGTTACCATTACCGGAGTCAATCCATGCTGCAGATGCTTTGTTGGAAGAATTGGTAATATCAAAGCTGATAAGTGCATATTGAAGGTTGCAAACTAATATGATTACAACGGCAATACCGCCTGCGATTTTAAGTATTCTTTTCATGGTTATAATTTTAAATTGAAATATGGTTTGATGAACGCTTGCTGTTTTGTGTATTAAGTATAGACAGACCCCCCGGGGGTCACCAATGCTGTAACAGAAATAGTTCCACTGTTATGTTAGGGCGGTGATGGATAAATGATATCATTGGTGTGGATTATTTGAAGGAACAGGTTCTTTTTCCAGCAGATCTTTCAGTTCCTTTTTCAGGGAATCGCTGTTATGCCAAACCTTACTCCGCTGATGTGCATATATTCCAATAGAAAGACAATAAAGAAAGGCAATGGACAGTACCAGCCGTGTATGCTTTGCCTGGTTCAATGCTTTGTCCATGAAGAATGCCACCAGGAAAAATATGCCCACAGACGCCATATAGGCATACCTGTCCGCAATCATGGAAAACCTGGACATAGGAATGATATGGAGCACCATGCCAATGTGGACCAGGAAAAATGCCATACCAAAAAAGACCCATTTCTTTTTCCAGAAATCCCGGAATGAAAACAACAGGATCAGCAATAACAGGGGATATATCCAGAACCTTTTGGGCACTTCTTCCCCGATTGCATTGGGAAAAACATACAGGTAGCTTAGTTTAACGGGGATCAGGCATTTTACCAGGTATTCCGTAGTACAATAGCTCGCAAAAATAACGTTCTGGTAAAACGGATAATGGCGCGCACCGGAAAGCAACCCGGCCTGATCTGCATTTTGTGAAAGTAAAGTGATATAACCCATCACAAGTGCGAGAATAAACAGTGGCACTTTCTCTATCCATACCCGTTTGTTCTTCCAGTTCCTGTTTACGGCATAATCAACCACTAACAGGCATACGGGAAACGTTACTGCCTGTTCTTTTCCTCCAAAGGAGAAAACGAAAAAAAGTACGGTGAGGAAATAGTAAATTATTTTATTTGATGATAAATATTTGAGATAAAAATGAAGACCGATCAGGTAGAAGAAGCTATAGAGGAGGATCTTGGAAGCCGATATCCATGCCACTGATTCCACCAACAGTGGATGAAGGGACATAATCGCTGCTGTGAAAAATGAAATTCTTGCGATGGAAACGGGCTTGAAGCTACCTGACCGCAACAGCATACGCCGGATGAAGAAGTAAACCAGCAGCACATTACACAGGTGCAGCGTCACACTCACCAGGTGAAACCAAAATGGATGATAACCAAAAGCGGAATACACTATTGTATATAACAACTGGTTAAGAGGAGCGTATTGCCCCCTGTAGAATTGGGTCAGGATAGCCCATAAATTTTGTACGTTCAATCCATTTTCTGTATACGGGTTTATTACCACCCACTGATCATCCCAATGAGTTTGGAACTGATGGGAAAATACCGGGAAATGAACTATTAGCGTTAAGCACACTAATGCGGCCACAGAAAATATTACACTGTTAACAACAATGCTTTCTTTTAGCCGCGGGAATACACGTTGCGTGGAAACAGCAGGATAATACTTGGGTATCATG
>NZ_DATMTE010000316.1:0-10699 GCF_035564935.1 Chitinophaga sp.
CCTCTATCAGCCCAATTCTTTTGATATTCTAGCGTGGACGGCGCTCTTCTGGTGCCTGATGCAGTTACTGCAAACAAAGGAGAACAAATGGTTATTATGGATGGGTGTTGTTACCGGCATAGGAATACTTAATAAATACAACATTATTTTCCTGGTGATCGGGATGGCGGGCGCCCTCGCTCTTTCGGCCCAATGGAAAGTATATAAGAATAAATACCTCTATATAGGAATGGGGATTGCTGTGGCCATCATTGCGCCGAATATTATCTGGCAGTTGCAGCATGGAATGCCGGTGCTGCATCATATGAAGGAGTTGAGTGAAAGTCAGCTGGTGCATGTAAGCCGGATTTCTTTTTGGGGAGATCAGCCCATCTTCTTCATGGGCGGTGCTTTCATAGTGGTTGCAGCCGTTATAGGATTAATATTTTCGCCGGTGTTCCGGACTTACCGCGTTATCATAGGTATTTATGCATTAACCATGTTATTGTTTACCTACCTGCGTGCAAAGAGTTACTATTCGGCTGGTTTATACCCGGTATTGCTTGCTTTTGGCAGCGTATACTGGGAGCGGGTCTTCACCCACGACTGGACGCGTCACCTGCGCTGGCTATGGGTGGCACTGATAGTGGTACCTTTTGCTTTGCTGGTGAATGTTATTTTCCCGGTGATGAAGCCGGCGCAGATCAGTGAAAAGGCCGGCAAATTCCGGGCGCTGGGGTTATTGCGGTGGGAAGACGGACAGGATCATACCCTTCCCCAGGATTTTGCGGACATGCTTGGCTGGCGGGAACTGGCGGATATGGCCTGGCAAACCTGGCAGCAGGTACCCGCGGCGGACCGGCCTTATACCTTACTGATCTGCGATAATTACGGGGAAGCCGGTGCGCTGAATTATTACAATAAAGGCAGAAACCTTCCATTAGCAAATGCCATGGACGCGGATTATGTTTTCTGGTTCCATGAAATGGACACTATCCGCTATATCGTTAAAATTGGTACGAAGCCGGAAGGTGAATACATGAAAATGATTGGCCGCCTGGAGCAGACCGGCGTTATGAAAGACACCTTATCCAGGGAATATCAATGGGGCGCCGGCGCCTGGTTATTATCTGACCTGTCACCTGATTTGCCGGCGGCGTTGAAGACGGCTTTGCGGAAGAAGCAAAATGTTTACCAGGGCAAATAGATGTGCCCGGGAAAGTTACTGTTACTGCGTGCGTTTCCGCCCATGATGCCTCCCTGCCAGGAAAATAAACAGCCAATTAAAGGGGAAGTATTGCCCCGGATAAGTGGCCACGGTTAATGAATAGCCATGCAATTGAAACCCGGCAAGGCAAGGATAATGATTCCCAGGGGCTACCTGCTTTCCGGCCGTATATAGCTGCAGTTACCGAGTAATAATAAACTCCACTTCCCCGAAACCCAACTGCAATATTTCACCGTTTCTTTCCAGGCAAAGATGCCCATCCGGTAATACATCGCGGATAACGCCCTCAAATATTTCCCCGTCTTTGCGGTAAAGTCCGGGTTGCTGCCAGCGGAAAAGGCGGGAGTTGTATTCGGTAAGCAATGCTTCATAGTTAGCGGGCTGCAGCTGCCGGATCCTTTTATCAAGGAAAGCGCATAACTCTTTGGCCAGGTCTGCTGCCTGGCGGGTTTTGCCGGTAATTTGCCGTAGGGAAACTGCATGGGGCAATTCGGGAGGGAAAGCCGCCTGGTTAATGTTAAGCCCTATGCCTATAATGGCATATTGCCATATATTTCCGCGTAAAACATTCTCAATCAGGATGCCGCCTGCCTTTCTGTCACGCCAGTAAATGTCGTTGGGCCATTTGATAATGGTTTCATCGCCGGCATGGGAAGCAAAGAAATCGGTGGCGCCGAGGGCTACTGCAGCACTAAGCATAAACTGCCTTGAAAGGGGCAACATAGCCGGCTGGAGGGCAATTGTGAGGGCGCTGATATCCCCGGGTTGGGCCAGCCATTGTTTTCCACGGGTACCTTTTCCGGCGGTTTGGTTGCTGGTAAACCAGGCTGTGCCCGATGTCACCTGGCCCGAATTTACCTGCTCCATGGCATAGTTATTGGTGCTGTCTATTTCGTCTAATATATAAAACGGGTGTCCTATCACATGAATCTTTTTTAGTCTGTATCCGGCCCGAAAAGTAATTCATTTTATTATTTAATTAACATTTTCAGGCCCCCCGCGGCGGATATTAAACATCTTATATTACTGCTTGTTTAGTAACTTTGACAATTAAAGATTATTTTTAACAAAAACGAGATTTATTGGCACCCTTAACCGTTCTGAGCACGAGAAAGAAGGCGCAGCAACGCCTGACCAGAGAAAGTGAAATTTTTACCACCATCATAAAGGCCATACAGGATAAGAAGGGGGAAAATATCGTGTCCCTGGATCTACGCCAGATTCCTGAAGCCGTGGCCGATTTCTTTATAATATGTGAAGCCAATTCAGGCACCCAGGTGAAAGCCATTGCTGATTATGTGTCAGATGAGGTGGAGAAACATACGTCGGAAGAACCGTACAAACACGAAGGATTTGGTTCTCAAAACTGGGTTTTGGTTGATTATGTGAATGTAGTAGTACACATTTTCCAACCCGAAAACCGGAAGTTCTATAATCTGGAAGAAATGTGGAGTGACGCTGACAGGATGGACCACACCGAAGACTGAACAACCAGCTTGTTTTAGAATTTAATTATTCATATTATTCTGATAGCAATAAACATCCGTAAAGGAGCGTAAGATTATGGAAAAAGGAGGCAATAACTTCAATAAGGGTTCAGAGAAATCACCTAAGAAAGGACCGAAGTTCAATATATACTGGGTGTACGCCTTTATTGGTGTGGCCCTGCTCGCAATGAACTTTTTTGATTTAAGATCCCCAACCAAAGAGATCAGTTTCCAGGAATTTCAGATCGATTATCTGAAACCGGGAGATGTTGATAAGCTGGTTGTTGTGAATAAAAAATATGTAGAGGTCTACATAAAACATGACCGTCTTAAAGAGGCGAAGTTTAAAGATGTTAACAAAAGCAAATTTGGCGGTGAGAACCCAGGTCCTCACTTCCGTTTTTCTATTGGTAGCGAAGAAAGTTTTAAGAAGGATATAGATAAAGCCCAGGAAGGTGTTCCGGTGGAGAACCAGGTAAAGATCTCGTATGATGAGCGCCAGAGTTGGTTTGAACCTATCTTCCAGCTGCTGTTACCGATTATCCTGATCATTGGTTTGTGGATACTGCTGATGCGTAAAATGGGTGGCCCTGCAGGTGGCAGCGGAGGCCCGGGAGGTATCTTCAATATCGGAAAATCCAAAGCTACATTGTTCGACAAAGGCACCCGCGTGAATATCACCTTCAACGATGTGGCTGGTTTGGACGAAGCGAAAGTAGAAGTAATGGAAATTGTGGATTTCCTGAAAAATCCCAAAAAATACACTTCACTGGGAGGTAAAATTCCCAAAGGCGCATTGCTGGTAGGCCCTCCGGGTACCGGTAAAACCCTCCTGGCCAAAGCAATGGCCGGCGAGGCACAAGTGCCGTTCTTCTCTATGTCAGGCTCCGACTTCGTGGAACTGTTTGTAGGAGTAGGCGCCAGCCGCGTACGCGACCTGTTTAAGCAGGCCCGTGAAAAAGCGCCATGTATCATCTTTATAGATGAAATTGACGCCATTGGCCGCGCAAGAGGTAAGAATGTAATGATGAGCAACGACGAACGTGAAAACACCTTGAACCAGTTACTGGTAGAAATGGATGGCTTCGGAACAGACAGCGGTATTATTATCCTGGCTGCCACCAACCGCCCCGATGTACTGGACAGCGCTTTGTTGCGCCCGGGCCGTTTTGACCGTCAGATCTCTATTGATAAGCCGGACCTGGCCGGAAGGGAAACCATTTTTGAAGTGCATTTAAAGCCTATCAAAACTTCCCCCAACCTGGATGTGAAGAAACTCGCTTCCATGACGCCAGGTTTCGCCGGCGCCGATATTGCCAATGTATGTAACGAGGCAGCGTTGATCGCGGCCCGTAAAGGCAAATCACAGGTGGAAATGGACGACTTTAACGACGCCATTGACCGTGTAATTGGCGGTCTGGAAAAGAAAAACAAGATCATCTCACCTGAAGAAAAAGAAGTAATTGCTTACCACGAAGCCGGTCACGCTATTTGCGGCTGGCACCTGGAACATGCTAACCCGCTGGTAAAAGTAACCATCGTTCCGCGGGGTGTAGCAGCGCTGGGTTATGCGCAATATCTTCCGAAGGAACAATATCTGTATAACACCGAACAGCTGCTCGATGATATCTGTATGACGCTCGGCGGCCGTGCAGTAGAGGAACTGGTTTTCGGCAAAATATCTACCGGCGCACAAAACGACCTGCAGGTAATTACCCGTATGGCCTATGCAATGGTAACCGTATACGGTATGAACGATAAAGTTGGTAACGTATCGTTCTATGATCCGAACAGCGACCAGTCATTTACCAAACCTTACTCTGAGGAAACATCCAAGATGATTGACGATGAGGTAAGAAAGCTGATTGCGAGCGCTTATACCAGAACCAAAGAACTGCTCACCTCCAAAATGGACCAGGTGAAGGCGCTGGCGGAAGAACTGCTGAAGAAAGAAGTTTTATACCAGGCCGACCTGGAAAGACTGATCGGTAAACGCCCTTACGATACCCATAAGGAACACCAGCTGGGTAAAGAAGGCGCACCTACTGAAGGTGTACATCCTTCAGATATCATCAACCCTTCTCCATCACCAGCTAATGCGTAAATAGTGATATGAAGATTTCTCCTGCTAAGGAAAATATTCTGAAGAGAGTACGGAATGCTTTAAGTCAGTCAGTACAGTTGCCCTTCCCCAATTCGGAGGGCAACTCGTCTGTTTTTAAAACTGAGAATGAAAGCCTGGAATTAAAGTTTGCAGAAGAATTTACCAGGTTGCAGGGAAAGTTTGTTTACTGTACAGGGAAAGGTGAGCTGATGGAGAGTCTTCGTGCGCTTTGTGAACACAAAGAATGGCACAATGTATTTTGTCAGACGCCTGCCCTGCTGAAAACAATCCACCAGCATGATTTACCCGTGTTGAACCAGGGTTCCGTACATGAAGCAGATGCAGCGATTACAGATTGCGAATACCTGGTAGCGCGTACCGGAACATTGGTACTTAGTTCCGCACAACCCAGTGGCAGGGCTTTACCGGTATATGCTCCCGTGCATATCGTAGTAGCCTATACGCACCAGCTGGTTTTTGACCTGAAGGACGCGCTCAATAAGCTGAAAGATAAATACGGTAACGATATCCCGTCGGCGATTTCCTTTGCAACGGGGCCCAGTCGTACTGCAGATATTGAGAAAACACTGGTAGTAGGGATCCATGGTCCCAAAGAAGTATACGTATTTTTAGTAGACGAATAAATAAACTGGCTTTTAGTTTTTAACTGTTAGCTTTTAGTACCGGGAGCGATGTATCGTTTCTTTCACTAAAGGATACCCGTTAAAAGCTAAAAGCTTCATAATTTTAAGAATGGATATCGCATTACCGGCCAGTAAGAAAGTATATTTTGCTTCTGATTTTCACCTTGGCGCTCCCAGTCCTGCAGTCAGCAGGGAGCGTGAAAAGCTGCTCCTGCAATGGCTGGAGCAGGTGGAACATGATGCACAGCATATTTTCCTGGTAGGTGATATCTTTGATTTCTGGTTCGAATACAGGCATGTTATTCCCAAAGGCTACACCCGGATTCTGGGTAAGCTGGCGGCATTGAGCGACAAGGGAATCGGTATCTCCATTTTCATCGGTAATCATGATATGTGGATGGATGGTTATTTTGAAGAAGAGATGAATATACCGGTGTACTATGAGCCGCAAACTTATACCATTGGCAACAAACGGTTTTATATTGGTCATGGCGATGGTTTAGGCCCGGGTGATCATGGCTATAAGATGTTGAAAAAGGTATTCAGGAACCCGTTTTGCCGCTGGCTGTTTTCCGCCATCCACCCGGCATGGGGCATTGCTCTTGCCAATTATTTCAGCCGTAAAAGCCGCTCTGCTACCGGGCAGGAACTGGAACATTTCCTGGGAGAAGAAAATGAATGGCTGGCGATATACAGTAAAGAAATATTGCAAAAAGAGCATTTCGATTATTTTATCTACGGACACAGGCATCTGCCCCTTGATATTTCATTACCTGGGAACAGCAGGTATATCAATCTTGGCGACTGGCTGAATTATTTTTCATATGCTGTTTTTGACGGCAATACAGTGGATCTGAAATTTTTTACCGAAGCTGGTGAAAAGGCCGCTCAAATTGGCCGGCAGATCAGGCATCCAGGATCTCATGCAAAATAGGCGGGGAATGCATCTCCGTAAAATCCGGTAAATGCAGCCGGAAAAATTCCAGGTACGCATACAGTAATTTCCTTCTTCTTTCTTTATTCATAGTAATCGCCGCCAGGTGTTCTACAGCTGTGCATTGAAACAGCTGATCGGTTAATTCGCTGCTATAGGTATCCAGGTGATTGGAGTGGTGTGGTGGCAGATCTGAGAAGGTGCCCTCCTGCAAATCGAGGTATGGAGTATATTCAGAAAACCTTCCATTCAGCCTGAATCCCAGGTGCTCTCCCATTTTTAGCGTAAAATACAAAGGCAGGTTGGCTACTACCTGCAGTCCGGAGATATCCAGCAGTTGCAACATATTTTCAGTAAAGAAATAGAGATCGGTTTGTTGCTCCGGTTGTTTCAGGCATTTTTGCAGCAGCTCTATCATATAAAGCGCTACCGTATTTTTCACCACATTGAGGTGTATGGAGTGATAGAGAAAGCCCAGTTTATATTCAGAAATGCGCTGCAGATTTTTGATATCGTTGTGATATACCACCAGCTCAAGGATATTACCAGGTTGCAGCAGGTTGCCTTTGGCTGCTTTGGGTTTGGAAGAACGGGCGCCGTTAACAATATACGACTGCACCCCGAAGAGTTCAGTGAATATACTCACGATGAGGCTGGTGTCGCCATACTTTACTGTGCGTAATACGATGCCGCGTGTTTTATGAAGCAATTTTCCTGGCTTTTGCTGTTGCAGTTTGTGAAAGCAACCGGCATGCAAGTTAACACAAACCCGGCGATTGAACAGCTAAAAGCTAAAACCTAACAGCTGGCAGCTAAAAGGAGTCAGCTCATCGCTGCCGGCTAACAGCTAATAGCTATTTTAATTACCTTTACGCCCATTACTAAAAAGGGAATCCTTATGTGGCAACGTTTAGCAGGCTTTGTGCTAAAATATCGGTTATTGCTTCTTGTTCTATTACTCGCCGGCACCGGCTTTATGGGTTATTTTGCCAGTAAGGTACAAATGTCGTACGACTATGTAGCTACCATACCTCATGATAACCAGAAGTTTCTTGAGTTCCAGGAGTTCAAGAATAAGTTTGGCGGAGATGGTAATGTGCTCATGCTCGCTGTGCAAACGGACAAATTTTTCCAGGCAGATTTTTTCAAGGATTATGTTCAGCTGAACAAAGACATGAAGAATGTTTTTGCGGTGGAAAATATTATGAGTGTGCCGATGGCTATCAACCTGGTGAAGAATGACAGCACACAGAAGCTGGAGGCTAATCTGCTTTTTCAGGGCGATCTTACCAATCAAACGGTGATTGATAGCTTATCGGGTGTTTTTAACACACTTCTTTTCTACAGAGGGCTGTTGTACAACCCGGATACTCATGCTTATCTCATGGCCATTTATGTGAATAAGGATGTTTTTAATTCTCCGAAGCGTACGGCTGTGGTAAATGAAATTACGAAGCTGGCCAATGCTTTCCAGGATAAACAACATACGGAGGTACGCCTGAGCGGGTTGCCGCTTATTCGTACAGCCATGGCCGTTAAAGTGGCGGATGAGTTGAAGCTGTTCCTGAAAATATCTTTCCTGTTAACCGGCCTGATACTGTTCCTGTTCTTCCGTTCATTTGGGGCGGTATTGATGTCGATGATCGTGGTGGCTATTGGTGTGATCTGGTCGGTGGGTACCATTGTGCTGATGGGTTATAAGATCACGTTGCTTACCGGGCTTATACCCTCGCTTATAGTAGTGATAGGGATTCCGAACTGTGTATATTTCCTGAGTAAGTATCATACGGAATATGCCAAAGATGCCAATAAAACGCGGGCGCTGGTGCATATGATACAGCGTATGGGCATCGTTACCCTGTTTACCAATCTTACGGCCGCCATTGGTTTTGGCGTGTTCTGTTTTACCAATAGCGCCCTTCTGAAAGAGTTTGGTGTAGTGGCAGGTTTAAATATCATGTTCATCTTCCTGATCTCTTTTATTTTCCTGCCATCTGTTTTAAGTTACTTACCTGCGCCCAAAACCAAGCACACTACTTACCTCGACAACCGGTTTTTCGGCGCTATACTTGACTTTCTGAATACGCTGGTATTTAAATACCGGCCATGGGTATACGGAGTGAGCGGGGCATTGGTAATAGCAGCTATTGTGGGAATGGGCCGGTTACAGTCGGTAGGATATATGCTGGATGATATTCCTCATACCGATAAGCTGTACACAGATCTGAAATTCCTGGAAACGAATTTCAAGGGTGTAATGCCGCTGGAAATTTCAGTGGATACAAAGAGGAAGAATGGCGTTATCAGTTTACAAACCCTGAATAAGCTGGATGAACTGACACAGCTGATTGCTTCGCAGCCGGATTTCGGCCGTCCGTTGTCGGTAGTAGAGGGGATCAAGTTTGCCAAGCAGGCATATTATAACGGCGACAGCTCCAACTATGCGGTGCCTAACCAGTTTGACCTGAGTTTCCTGGCGCCTTACCTGCGTATGAAAGGGGGCAGTACCACGGGGCCGGCTTCCACTTTTTCGAAGCTGGTTTCTTCTTTTATGGATAGTACCCGGCAGGTAGCGCGACTGAGTGTGAATATGAAAGATGTGGGATCACAGAAGCTGCCGGTATTATTGGATTCATTACAGCCTAAAGTAGCAGCTATTTTTGACACTGCACATTATAAGGTCACCTTTACGGGCACCAGCGTTATTTTCCAGGAGGGCACCCGTTTTATCATCAATGGACTGATGGAGAGTGTGGTGCTGGCCTTTGTATTGATCCTGATTTGTATGCTTTATCTTTTCCGTTCGTGGAGAATGCTGATCATATCGCTGATCCCGAACGTAATTCCGCTGGTAGTTACCGCCGGTGTAATGGGATGGGTGGGCGTTCCTTTAAAGCCGTCTACTGTGCTGGTTTTCAGCGTGGCACTGGGTATAGCCATTGACGTTACGATCCGTTTCCTGGTTAATTTTAAGCAGGAATTGCCACGTCATGATTTTGATATCAGTGCAACAGTAAAGCAAACGATCCATGAAACCGGGTTAAGTATTATTTATACATCAGCTATCCTGTTTGCCGGGTTTATGATTTTCAGTTTTTCCGGGTTTGGCGGCACAAAGGCTCTTGGCTGGCTTACTTCCCTGACCCTGGTGGTAGCTATGATCACCAACCTGACCATATTGCCGGCTTTGCTGTTGTGGATGGAGAAGGCATTACTGAAGAAAGCGAAAAAGAAAGAATTGTGGAAACCACTGGATGAGGAAGAGGATATCGACATCCGGGAATTAGGGATCAGCGATAAAGAATAAGATTAAAACAAGATAATTATACAGCACCGCCGGGGCGAACAGTTTGCATCTTTTATGCTTCCTGTTTGCCCCGGTGGCTTTTTAGTGTCATGATACCGCAGTATATGCTAAATATTTAGCTAAAATGGACAAAAAATAGCGCTGAAATGATCTAGTGGGCAGCATTCACATACACTTATAGCCGCTTGTAAAAAAAGGGGGTGGATTATAATGAAAAAGTATGAGGTTTAGTATGCCATTCTAACCACATAGTTCATGAAAAATAAGTACTTAAAAGGCGCTCATTTATCCGAGCGCAAGTTTAAGGAGATCCTGCGGCTGTTTGCCGATGATCTCACTGCGACCCAGATAGCGAATATCAGCGGTGTAAGCAGGGTAACTATTAACAGCTACCTGAAAAAGCTACGACACCAGATTGCGCGATACTGTGAAACGCAGCACCCCGTGCCGGTTCCCGTGTTAACGTATGAAGCCCGGCAGAGCGACCTTACCCCCGACCACGACAGCGATACGCTGGTGGCGGTAAAGCCGGAAGTAGACCGGATTGTAAAGCCGGTAATCTTCGGCATCTGCAGATCCTCAGACCGGTTACACACCGAAATTCTCCCAGACGTAAGCAGGTCCATGATCCATGCCGCTACCCGCGGGCGTTCCGTATTAGAAACGCAGACTGCTACCGAGCGCTTGCGCCGGTTCAACGGGTTGGTGGATCTTGGTCAGTACCGTTTGTACCGGTTGGGGCAAACGTCCGACACGCATCAGATGGATGACGTGGATGCTTTCTGGGGCTTGACCAAGCATCGCCTGGCTAAGTTCAAAGGGCTTAACCGGAACACTGCGTATTTGCACCTGAAAGAGTGTGAGTACAGGTTTAATCATCGTAATGACGATCTTTTCGCGGTATTGCTGGAGTTGTTGAAAACATACCCGCTTACCCTTTCCTGATAAGATATTAGCCCCGCATTTATGCGGGGCAACTTTAATCTCGATTTAGATTTTGGTTGATGAGCACAGGC